>CAUUIU010000183.1:0-6455 GCA_963545025.1 uncultured Sphingopyxis sp.
TATCCCGATGGCTGACGAGATCGACGAGATGGTGGTCGCGGTCCGCGCCGATACGGCTGCGTTTCGCCGGGAAATCGGTGCGCTGCGCGGCGAGTTGGAAGGTTCGCTGGCGGCGGGCGCCGACGCGGCGGGGCGCGCGATCGAGCGCGCGCTGACGCGCGCGGTGACGACGGGCAAGCTGGGGTTCGAGGATCTGAAGCGGCTCGCGTTGTCGGTGATGAACGAGATCGCCCGGGCGGCGATTGCGGGCGGTTTTTCGGCGATGGGCGGCGGCGGATCGGGTGGTGGCGGCAGCGGCAGCAACCTGGTCGCGCTCGGCACGTCGATCGCGATGGCGCTGTTCGGCGCGCCCGGGCGCGCGACCGGCGGGCCGGTGAGCGCAGGGCGCGCCTATCGCGTCGGCGAGCGCGGACCCGAGCTGTTCGTGCCGACTGCGAGCGGGCGGGTCGAGGCGGCGGGCGGCATGGTGCGCAACATCGCGATCACGGTGAATGTGCGGGGCGAGGCCGGGAGCGAGCCGCAACGGCTGGCGCAGACCGGCCGGCAACTGGCGCGCGCGGTACGCCGCGCGGTCGCCGCTGGAGAGGATTGATGGGCTGGGCGCTGGTCGCAGCGGCCGAGCCGCATCATCGCAAGGGGTGGCTCAAGCGCTTCGACCCGCGTTTCTGGACGGTCGATTTTGCGCGGCCGATGATGGCGAGCGTGACCAGCGATGCGCCCGCGGGGCTGCGCGTCGAGGCGGTCTTTTATCAGAAGCAAGATTTGGCAGGGCTGATCTGGGAGGCCGAGGATCGTTGGGATCACCCGCTGCTTGCTTATGAAACGAAGCGCGATTTCCGGCATACGCAGCTGCGCTTTCGCTGGCGGTCGGGCGGGGTGCAGTCGCTCGATGCACTGCACGGGCCGACGCTGACGATCGAGGGGCGCGATGCGGGCGGCGCGCCGCGCGCCTGGTATGTGCGGCTGTGGAATTATGCGGCGGGAACGGGCGAGGACGCCGTCGTCAGTCTCGATTTCGATGCGCTCGACGGCGGCTTTCTGCTGCCCGGCGAGGCCGATCCGGTGTGGGCGGGCGATGTCGACCGGATGTTCGTTTCACTGGTGCCGCCGGCCTATGACGGGGGCGACGGCGTGCTGCCGGCGCCGGTCGCGGGCTGGGCGGAGATGAGCGAGATCGTCTGTTCGGGGTCGGGATCGGTGCTGGCGGTCGGCGATGTCGTGATGCCCGAGCATGGGCTGGGCATGACCAACGGATATGACGATTGCTATCATCTGACCCCGGCGCGCGTGGTGCGGCAGATCGTTCAGCTCGGATATCGCGGTGATGTCGTCCATTATGTCGGGATGAGCCATTATATGCGGCTCGAGGCCTTGGGCGGCGGCTTTTACGTCAGCCTGGCGGGCGGGGTGCTCAACGCGCCGTGCGCGACATGGCACACGGGGTTCGCGGCAGCGTGCGAGGCGGCGGGGCTGGGCGTCATCTGGTCGCTCTCCTACGAATTGTTCGACGCCTATTGCTGGAACGACTGGAAGCAGCGCGCGGCGGACGGCGCGCCGGCGCTGACCGGATGGGTGCCGCCGTCGACCTTGCTGTCGCCGGCCCATCCGTCGGCGATGGGCTATTTGCAGCTCGTCGCGCGGGCGTTCGTCGCGATCGGCAAGGCGGCGGGCCTGGCGCTGAAGTTTCAGGTCGGTGAGCCCTGGTGGTGGGTCGCGAGCGCGGGGCGGATCTGCGCCTATGATGCGGCGACGACCGCGGCCCTTGGACCGGCGAGCGTGGCGATTGCCGATGTGCGCGGGGCGCTCGGTCCGGCGCAGACGGCGATGCTCGATGCGCTGGGCGATTTGCTGGCGACCTCGACCGGCGCGCTGGTGGCGGCGGCGCGCGACGAGGCGGGGGCGAGCGGGCTGGTCAGCCATTTGCTCGTCTATCTGCCGACGGTGCTGGCGGCCGGGGCGCCCGAGGCGCGGCGCGCCAATGTGCCCGTTGGCTGGGCACACGGGGTTCGCGGCAGCGTGCGAGGCGGCGGGGCTGGGCGTCATCTGGTCGCTCTCCTACGAATTGTTCGACGCCTATTGCTGGAACGACTGGAAGCAGCGCGCGGCGGACGGCGCGCCGGCGCTGACCGGATGGGTGCCGCCGTCGACCTTGCTGTCGCCGGCCCATCCGTCGGCGATGGGCTATTTGCAGCTCGTCGCGCGGGCGTTCGTCGCGATCGGCAAGGCGGCGGGCCTGGCGCTGAAGTTTCAGGTCGGTGAGCCCTGGTGGTGGGTCGCGAGCGCGGGGCGGATCTGCGCCTATGATGCGGCGACGACCGCGGCCCTTGGACCGGCGAGCGTGGCGATTGCCGATGTGCGCGGGGCGCTCGGTCCGGCGCAGACGGCGATGCTCGATGCGCTGGGCGATTTGCTGGCGACCTCGACCGGCGCGCTGGTGGCGGCGGCGCGCGACGAGGCGGGGGCGAGCGGGCTGGTCAGCCATTTGCTCGTCTATCTGCCGACGGTGCTGGCGGCCGGGGCGCCCGAGGCGCGGCGCGCCAATGTGCCCGTTGGCTGGGCGGTGCCGGCGTTCGATGTGTTGCAGCTTGAGGATTATGACTGGGTGACCGGCGGGCGCGGCGCCGAGACGGCGCTAGCGCGCGGGGCGATGGCCGCACGGCTGGGTTATCCCGTTGAAGAGCAGCATTATTTTTCGGGGTTCGTCCTGCTGGCCGAGCAGCGGGCACAATGGGCGGCGATTGCCGATGCAGCCGATGCGGCGCGGCGCGCGGGGGTGGCGCGGACCTTCGTCTGGGCGCTGCCGCAGGTGGCGCGCGACGGCTTTGTGACGTTTGACGGGGAGGATGAAGTGCAGGCTTTCGATGCGGTCGATTTTCCGCTCGCGATCGGGCGCGAGGCGATGGCGCTGACCGAATTTTCGACGCAGATCGTCGCCTCGCCTTCGGGGCACGAGCAGCGGGCGAGCGAATGGGCCGAGGCGCGGATGCGCTATGACGCGGGGCCGGGGGTGCGGTCGGAAGCCGATGTGCGGACGCTCGCCGCCTTCTTTCGCGCCCGGCGCGGGGCGGCGCGGGCGTTTCGCTTTCGCGATCCGTTCGACCGGAGTTCGGCGGTCGATGGTGGCTTGCCGGGGCCGGAGGATCAGTGGCTGGGGGTCGGCGACGGCAGCCGGCGGCGGTTTGCGCTGGTGAAGCGCTATGGCAGCGGCGACGCCGAGCAGTTGCGCGCGATCCGCTTGCCGGTTGCGGACAGCGTGCGTGTGTCGGTCGACGGGATCGAGACGGCGGGGTTCGAGGTGACGGATACGGGCGAAGTCTTGCTCGACGTCGCGCCGGGGCCGGGGATCGCGGTGCGCGCGGGCTTCTATTTCGATGTGCCGGTGCGCTTTGCCGAGGACCGGCTGGAGGTGAGCCGCGCGACCTTTCTGGCGGGCGAGATGGCGAGCGTGCCGCTGGTCGAGGTGCGGGCGCCATGGTGATGGAGCGGGCGCCCGACTGGCTGCGCGCCGAAGTGGTGACACTGGCGTGGTGCTGGCGGCTGGCGCGGCGCGACGGGGTGACGATCGGCCTGACGTCGCACGACCGCGACCTGATCGTCGGCGGGCTCTGCTATCGCGCGGCGCCGGGGATGAAACCCTCGGCGCTCGAGACGAGCGACAGCCTCGATGCCGGAACGATGGATCTGGCGGGGGCGGTGTCGAGCGCGGCGATCGCGGCGGCGGATCTTGACGCGGGACGCTGGGATGGGGCCGAGCTGGAACTTTTCGTGACCGACTGGACCGACGCGGAGGGCGCGCCGGTGACGGTGGCGCGGGGATCTTTGGGGGCGATCGAGCGGCGCGGGGCGGCTTTTGCTGCCGAGTTGCAAGGGGTGACGCGGCTGCTCGACCGGCCGGTGTGTCCCGCGACCTCGCCGTCGTGCCGTGCGATGCTGGGCGACCGCGCGTGCCGTATCGACCTGGCGCCGCGAACGCATGGGCGGCGGGTGGTGGCGGTCGCAGAGCGCAGGGTGACGCTCGATGCGCCGGTTGCGACGGGGGCGATGCGGTTCGGCGAGCTGATGTGGATGGACGGTGCGGCGTGCGGGCTGGCGAGCCCGGTGATCGACGCCGAGGGGGCGGTGCTGCATCTGGCCGAAATGCCGGCGGTGCTCCCCGACTTTCCGGCGCGGGTGCGGTTGATCGAAGGCTGCGACAAGCAGCTGGCGACGTGCCGCGAGCGGTTCGGCAATGCGGTGAATTTTCGCGGCGAGGCCCATCTGCCGGGCAATGATTTGCTGACGCGATATCCCGGTGGATGATGTCGGGTCACGCGCCTTTGCAGCGGCGCGGGCGATGGTCGGGGTGCGGTTCCGGCCGCAGGGGTGCGATCCGGCGACGGGGCTCGATTGCGTCGGGCTGGTGTGGGCGGCCCATGCGGCGGCGGGGCGAGTGCTGGAGCGGCCGCGGAACTATCCGCTGCGCGGATGGGGCGGAGCGCGCGTTCGCGCGCGGCTGGTGGCGGCGGGCTTCGGGATCGTCGGCGGTGCTCCGCGAACGGGCGATGTTGCGTTGATTGTGCTGCCGGCGGCGCAGTTTCATCTCGGGCTGATCGGGTCGGGCACGATGATCCATTCGCATGCTGGGTTGCGGCGCGTGGTCGAGACACCTGTCGAGCCGTCGAGCGCGGCGGAACTCTGGCGGCTTATCTGGAGACATTGAATGGCGACTTTGGTGCTGACGGTGGTCGGCGGGATCGTGGGTGGACCTGCGGGGGCAGCGATCGGTGCGGCGATCGGGCAGCAGATCGACGCCGAAATCTTCAAGCCCAAGGGACGCGAGGGGCCGCGGCTGGCCGACCTGAAGGTGCAGGCATCGACCTATGGCCAGCAAATCCCGCAATTGTTCGGGACGATGCGCGTCGCGGGCAGCGTGATCTGGGCGACCGACCTGATCGAGCGGCGAAACAAGCGTGGCGGCGGCAAGGGGCGGCCTTCGACGACCGAATATAGCTATGCCGTGTCGCTGGCGGTCGCGCTGTCGTCGCGGCCGATCCGCGCGATTCGCCGTATCTGGGCCGACGGCAATCTGCTGCGCGGGGCGAGCGGCAGTTTTCAGGAGCGCTGCATCTTTCGCTGGCACGATGGCGGCGCGGACCAGGCGGCCGATCCGCTGATCGCGTCGGCGGTCGGGATCGGGTCGGCGAGCGCGTTTCGCGGGCTGGCCTATGCGGTGTTCGAGGAGCTGGAGTTGGGGAGTTTCGGCAACCGCATTCCGTCGCTGACGTTCGAGGTCGAGGCCGATGCGGGCGATGTGGATGCGGGGCTGGTCGGCGATGTCTTGCTCGGCGAGGCGGGGCGCTGCGCGGGGCGTTGGCCGTTCGGCGGCTATGCGGCGTCGGGCAACCGGGCGCGCGAGGCGCTGGCGCCGCTGTTCGAGGCCGATGGCGTGCGACTGGAGAGCCGCCCCGATGGCTGGCGGCTGGCGCCGTCGGCATTGGTGGGCGCGCCGTTGGCGCTCAGCAATTTTGCCGAGGCGCGGCGAAGCGAGGCGCCGGGCGACCGGGTGGAGCGGCGGCGCGCGCCGCTTTCGGCGCTGCCGGGCGCGATCCGGCTGCGTCATTATGAGCCCGAACGCGACTATCAACTGGGGCAGCAGACGCACGCGGTCGCGGGCGGCGGCGTGCGCGAAGAGCGGATCGACCTGCCGGCGGTGCTGCCGGCGGGATCGGCGCGCGCGCTGGCGGGGCAGATCGCCGGCGCGGCGGCCGATGGGCGCGAGACGCTGGTGGTGCAGGCCGATCTTGCGGCGCTGGCCTTGCCCGTCGGCGCCTTGGTGGCGCTGGCGGACGGCGGCCTGTGGCGGCTGGCGGCGCGGACCGTGCGCGAGGCGCAGCTGTTGCTGGAATTGCGACGACACCAGCCTTTGGCAGTCGGGGAAATTCCCGCCGAACCCGGGGTTCCCGTCGGCGCGCCCGACTGGCCCGATGCGAACGGCACGGTGTGCTTGTTCGACCTGCCGAGCCTCAGCAGCCCCGCGGCGTCTGCGCCGCAGATTGTCGTCGCGACGGCAGGCGATAATGAGGGCTGGCGCGGTGCGGACTGCTGGTTCGTCGCTGCCCCCGGGTCGGAGCCGGTTGCGGTCGGCACGGTGCGCCCGGCGGCGGCGCTGGGGGAATTGGCCGAGCCGCTGGCACCGGCGAGCGACGCGCTGTTCGATCTGGGCAGCCGGATCGTCGTGACGCTGGCCCATCCGGGAATGACGCTGGAATCGGTCGACGACGCGCGGCTGCTGGGCGGCGCGAACCGGGCGATGGTCGGCACCGAAATGCTGCAGTTCGGAACTGCGGAGCCGCTGGCGCCGGGGCAATGGCGCTTGTCGCGGCTCTTGCGAGGGCGGGCGGGGTCCGGGGCGCAGGCGCATGCGGCCGGCGCCGCTTCTGTCTCTTATACACATCTGACGCTGCCGACGAAGCTAG
>CAUUIU010000184.1:0-6423 GCA_963545025.1 uncultured Sphingopyxis sp.
GATCGCTCAGTGTCTCGTGGGCTCGGAGATGTGTATAAGAGACAGCCTTCGGCGACAGCGTCGCCAGCGGCGGCGGCGTCATCGGCGACGGCGGCGCCGGCTTCCGAGGTTTCGTCCTGGGCCTTCTCCGAGCAGGCGGCGAGGCTGAAGGCCGCGGCGGCCATCGAGGCGATGATCAGTTTGCGCATGGGTAGTCCTTTCGATCGTCAGGGTGGGCAGGCGGCCGACCACTGGAGCGGAGGATTAACCCGCGACATGGGGCTTGGCAACTAGGCTGCGCATTTGCTGTCGCTTTGTCCTTGTTCGCAAAAGAAAAAGGGCCGCCGACATCGGTCGGCGACCCTCTTTTCCTTCGGCCGTGGCCGGAAAGAAGCTTACTTCTTGGCTTCTTCCACAGCGCTCTTGGCAGCGTCGGTCGCTTCCTTGGCGGCGTCAGCAGCTTCGGTCGCCTTGTCGGCAGCAGCAGCGGTGTCACCGGCAGCGGCGGCATCAGCAGCGCCTTCGGCGGCGGCGGTCGCGTCGGCAGCGCCTTCGGCGGCTTCCATCGCGCCGTCAGCGGCGCCTTCGACGGTCGCTGCGGTGTCTTCGGTGGTCGTTGCGGCGTCGTCGGCAGCCTTTTCGGTGCAAGCCGCGAGGCCCAGCGAAGCGGCGAGGACGAGCGACAGAGTGATCGACTTTTTCATTTGGGAAACCCCTCTCGATTGAACTGATCGACCGGCATATTCGCATTCCGAACCAAATCGATCCGAGAGGCTGCCAATCAGGGTCAGAACTACTATCGCGCCAAAATACGCGCAACGGCAATTTTGCGGGGCGCTCGCGGCTCATCGCAAAATCGCGCCGTCTGCGTCGCCATTGGCCGGAATTGCTGCATCGCCTTTGGTTGACCGCATATAAAGAAAGCTTTATATGCTAGCTCGTGGCTGAGCTGATTGACATTTTTCGTGCCCTCGCGGACCCGACGCGCCTGCGCATCATTGCATTGTTGCGCGAGATGGAACTGGCGATCGGCGAACTCGCGGTTGTGCTCGACCAGAGCCAGCCGCGCGTGTCGCGCCATGTCCGCATTCTCGTCGAAGCCGGCGTTGTCGAGCGGCGGCGCGAGGGGAGCTGGGTTTTCCTGCGCATCCCCGAGGAGACGTCGGTTGGCGCCATCGTCGGCCGGGCGGAAGAGTGGCCTTTTTCGCCGCGTGAAGCGCTGGTGATCGCCTATGACGCCCAGCGCCTCGCCGCGGTACGCGAGGAACGCGCCGCGGTCGCCGAACGCTATTTCGCCGAGCACGCCGCCGAATGGGATGCGATCCGCTCGCGCCATGTCGCCGAAAGTGAAGTCGAAGCGGCGATGCTAGCGATGATGCACAACCGCCGGCTCGGTCACCTGCTCGACGTCGGCACCGGCACCGGCCGGATGGCAGAAATTTTCGCGCCGACCGCGCGCCGCATAACCGCGCTCGATCGTAGTCCCGAAATGTTGCGCATCGCACGGACGAAGTTGTCGGGGCAGGCGGTTCCGATCGATCTGGTCCAGGGCGATTTCCTGAACCTGCCGGTGCCCGACGCCAGCGTCGACAGCATTGTTATCCATCAGGCGCTGCACTTCGCGCATGAACCCGATCGTGTGATTGCCGAGGCGGCGCGTGTGCTGCGCGGCGGCGGGCATTTGCTGATCGTCGATTTCGCGCCGCACGAGGATGAGGAAATGCGCGCGCTGGCGGCGCATGCGCGCCTCGGTTTTTCGGACGCGCAGATCCGCGGCTGGTTCGCTTCGGCGGGACTGCTGCTCGAAAACACCCAAGCGCTTGAGGGCGGAGAACTCGCTGTCAAATTGTGGCTCGGCCGCCGCCGCAGCGACGAAAATCAATCTCCCGTCGCCGAGGGTGACGGTCAACGCAAAAGGCTTGCCGCATGACGTCCAATCTCGACTCCCTCGCCGAAGCGCGCCGGGCGGCCGCCTCGCCGCTGTTCGCCGATCTGGCGGGCGATATCGGCGTCAGCTTTGAATTCTTCCCGCCGAAGACCGAAAAGATGGAAGGGCAATTGTGGGACACGTTCCGCACGCTCGAACCGCTGGGCCCGCGTTTCGTGTCGGTCACCTATGGTGCTGGCGGGTCGACGCGCGAGCGCACCCACGCGACCGTCGCGCGGATCGCCGCCGAAAGCGCGGTGCCGCCCGCCGCGCATCTGACCTGCGTTGAGGCTTCGCGCGCCGAGATCGACGAGGTCGCGCAAGCATACTGGGATGCCGGGGTGCGCCATATCGTCGCGCTGCGCGGCGACGTTCCCGGCGGCGCCCCCTATCGTCCGCACCCCGACGGCTACGCCAATGCGATCGAACTGGTCGCGGGGTTGAAGGCAATCGCGCCCTTCGACATTTCGGTCGCCGCTTACCCCGAAGTGCACCCCGACGCCGATTGCGCCGAATCCGATCTCGACAATCTGAAGCGCAAGCTTGATGCCGGGGCAACGCGCGCGATCACGCAATTCTTCTTCTCGCCCGACAGCTTCCTGCGCTTTCGCGATGCCGCGGCGGCTGCCGGCATCGCCGCGCCGATCATCCCCGGCATTCTGCCCGTGTCGAACGTGTCGCAGACGCGGCGCATGGCCGATATGTGCGGCACCGCGATCCCGGGTTGGATGGTCTCGCTGTTCGAGGGGCTCGACGATCTGCCCGCTGCGCGTCAACTCGTCGCAGCGACGATCGCTGCAGAAATGTGCCGCCGACTCTACGCGGGCGGGGTGCGCGATTTCCACTTCTACACGCTCAACCGCGCCGAACTCAGCTATGCCATCTGCCATCTGCTTGGCCTGCGTCCGGCGGCGGCCCATGTGACGGAGCAAGCCGCATGACGAATGCACGCGAAGCGCTGCAGGCAGCAGCGAAGACCCGCATCCTGCTCACCGACGGCGGCTGGGGTACCCAGATCCAGGAGCGCAAGCTGACCGAGGCCTGCTATGCGGGTAACCTCGGCCTATCGCACGATCAGAAGGGCAATAACGACATCCTCGCGCTGACGCGTCCCGACGTCGTCACCGCGATCGGCGAAGCCTATCTGGCGGCGGGGTCGGACATCGTGTCGACCAACACCTTCAGCGCGAACCGGATCAGCCAGGCCGATTATGGCGCCGAGGCGCTGGTTGCCGACATCAACCGCGAGAGCGCACGGCTCGGTCGCGAAACAGCCGAAAAATATCAGGCGCTCGACGGCCGCCGTCGTTTCGTGGCGGGTGCGGTCGGACCGACGAACAAGACGCTGTCGCTGTCGCCCGACGTCAACAATCCCGGTTTTCGCGAGATCGATTTTGACGAGCTGAAGGACGTCTATCTCGAACAGGTGGTCGCGCTCGCCGACGGCGGCGCCGACTTCATCTTGATCGAGACAATCTTCGATACGCTCAACGCCAAGGCCGGCATCGCCGCGACATTGGAAGCCGAGACCAAGGTTGGGCGCGAGTTGCCGCTGATGATTTCGATGACGCTCACCGACCTCAGCGGCCGCAATCTGTCGGGCCACACGGTTGAGGCCTTTTGGTATGCCGTACGCCATGCGAAGCCGCTGACCATCGGGCTGAACTGCTCGTTCGGGGCGGCGCAGCTCCGCCCGCATGTGAAGGTCTTGTCCGAACTCGCCGACGCGCTGGTGATGGTCTATCCGAACGCCGGGCTGCCGAACGAACTCGGCGAATATGACGAGCTGCCGGAGACGACGGCCGAGTTGGTGCGCGAGTGGGCCGAGCACGGCCAGGTCAACATACTCGGCGGCTGCTGCGGTTCGACCCCGGCGCATATCGCGGC
This sequence comes from uncultured Sphingopyxis sp., assembly GCA_963545025.1. Lineage (GTDB taxonomy): Bacteria > Pseudomonadota > Alphaproteobacteria > Sphingomonadales > Sphingomonadaceae > Sphingopyxis. The sequence continues at coordinate 3,794 of CAUUIU010000184.1, forward strand.
GATGGCGAAGGCGATCGAAGGGTTGCCCGCGCGGCAGATACCGGAAGTTGCGGTGCGCACACGGCTCGCGGGGCTCGAGCCCTTTACGATGGCGGCATGACGTAAGCGCCACCTTCCGAAACCGCTCGCCCGGAGCTTGTCGAAGGCAAGTTCTTTATTCGGGCGAGCGCTGCATAAAATGGACGGGCTTCGACAAGCTCAGCCCGAACGGAAAAAGAAAAGCATGACCACCGCCTCCTCCGCCAATTTCGTCAACATCGGCGAGCGCACGAACGTCACGGGCTCCGCGGCGTTCAAGAAGCTGATCCTCGCCGACGATTATACCGCGGCGGTTGAGGTCGCGCGCCAGCAGGTCGAGAACGGCGCGCAGGTCATCGACGTCAATATGGACGAAGGCCTGCTCGACGCCGAATATGCGATGACCACCTTTCTGAAACTGATCGCCGCCGAGCCCGATATCGCGCGCGTGCCGGTGATGATCGACAGCTCGAAATGGAGCGTGATCGAGGCGGGGCTCAAATGCGTTCCCGGCAAGCCAATCGTCAATTCGATCAGCATGAAGGAAGGCGAAGAGCCCTTCCTCGACCACGCGCGCAAGTGCATGGCCTATGGCGCCGCGGTCGTCGTGATGGCGTTCGACGAGGTCGGGCAGGCCGACACCAAGGAGCGCAAGATCGAAATCTGCGAGCGCGCTTACAAGCTGCTCATGACGATCGGTTTTCCGCCCGAGGACATCATCTTCGATCCCAACGTATTCGCGGTCGCGACGGGGCTCGAAGAGCATGACAATTATGCCGTCGATTTCATCGAGGCGGTGAAGGAAATTCGCGTCCGCTGTCCGCACGTCCATTTCTCGGGCGGCCTGTCGAACCTGTCGTTCGGTTTTCGCGGCAACGAGACCGTGCGCCGTGCGATGCACAGCGTCTTCCTCTATTATGCGATTCCCGCGGGGCTCGACATGGCGATCGTCAACGCGGGGCAGCTCGATGTTTATGACACGATCGATCCCGAACTGCGCCAAGCGGTCGAGGATGTCGTGCTCAACCGCAAGGTCGAGGGGGAAGCAGAGTCTCCCACCGAGCGACTGATCGCGCTCGCCGAACGCTACAAGGGTAGCAACCCCGCGCAGGAAAAGGCGGCCGAAGAGTGGCGTGGATGGGAGGTCGCCAAGCGGCTCGAACATGCGCTGGTCAAGGGCATCGACGCTTATGTCGTCGAAGACACTGAAGAGATGCGCCTGCTGATGCCGCGCCCGATCGAAGTGATCGAGGGACCGCTGATGGACGGGATGAACGTCGTCGGCGACCTGTTCGGATCTGGCAAGATGTTCCTGCCGCAGGTCGTGAAATCCGCGCGCGTGATGAAGAAGGCGGTCGCGCATCTGCTGCCTTTCATCGAGGCGTCGAAGGAACCCGGCGCGAAGGGCAAGGGCAAGGTCGTGATGGCGACCGTCAAGGGCGACGTCCACGATATCGGCAAGAATATCGTCGGCGTGGTGCTGCAATGTAACGGGTTCGAGATCGTCGACCTCGGCGTGATGGTGCCGTGGAGCAAGATCATCGAGGCGGCAAACGAGAATGACGCCGACATGATCGGCCTTTCGGGCCTCATCACGCCCTCGCTCGACGAGATGGTGACGGTTGCCGAGGAAATGCAGCGCGCGGGCATGACGATGCCGCTGCTGATCGGGGGCGCGACGACGTCGCGGGTTCATACCGCGCTGCGCATCGATCCCGCCTATCAGGGGCCGGTGCTTCACGTCCTCGACGCGAGCCGCGCGGTCGGTGTCGCGACGTCGCTGGTCAGCGACACTGGACGCGACGCCTATGTGAAGGGCTATAAGGATGATTATGCCCATGTCCGCGATGTGCGCGCGGGCAAGGGGCAAAGTGTCCTTCACACCCTCGAAGAGGCGCGCGCCAATTATTACGACGCCTATCTCAGCGACAAGCCTGCGCCGCCGCTGCAGCCGGGGCTGCACCGCTTCGACGACTGGTCGCTCGAAGATTTGCGCGAATGCATCGACTGGACGCCGTTCTTCCGCGCGTGGGAATTGCACGGCACCTGGCCGTCGATCATGGACGACGAGGTGGTCGGCGAAACGGCGCAGGCATTAAAGGCCGACGCCGATGCGATGCTCGACAAGCTGATCGCGGAGAAATGGCTAACCGCCCGCGGCGTTTGCGCCTTGTGGCCCTGCGCGCGCGACGGTGACAGCGTGACGATCCATCTGGTGGAGGAAGAGCGGCATGTGACGCTTCCCTTCTTGCGCCAGCAGATCAAGAAGAGCCGCGACCGCGCCAATATGTGCCTCGCCGACTTCATCGATCCGGCGGGCGACTGGATGGGCGGCTTCGCGGTCGGCATCCACGGAATCGAACCGCACTCGGAACGCTTCCGCGCCGACAAGGATGATTATTCGGACATATTGCTGAAGGCACTCGCCGATCGCTTCGCCGAAGCGTTCGCCGAACGGCTGCACCAGCATGTCCGCACCACGCTGTGGGGTTATGCGCCCGGCGAGCAGCTCACCAACGAGGCGCTGATCAAGGAAGAGTATCGCGGGATCCGGCCGGCTCCGGGCCTGTCTCTTATACACATCTGACGCTGCCGACGAAGCTAGAAGTGTA
>CAUUIU010000185.1:0-6367 GCA_963545025.1 uncultured Sphingopyxis sp.
AAGGGCGGTTCGAGGGCTTTATGTCGGCATTGCCGGTGAAGCTGATCACGCATCCGCAGCCGGGCCTGTTCGGCGCTGCCGCGGCCTTCGCCCGCCAATATGCCTAAGATTCCGCTGGCGCTGCGGCTCTAAAATCGGCAGCCTGCGGGCATGTCGATGCGCCCCGTCCTTGGTATCATTGCTTGCAACCGCATGGTCGGCACGGAGCTCGCGCAGGCGGTGATGAACCGCTACGCGACTGCGGCGATGCGCTATGCCGATTGTGCGGCGCTGATCATCCCCTCGCTGCCCGATTATATGCGCGCCGCCGAAATCGTGGGGCGGCTCGACGGGGTGTTGCTGACTGGAACACCGTCCAATGTCGCGCCGGCGCTCTATGGCGATGCGGCTACGGGGGAGGGGCCGTTTGACCGCGACCGCGACCACATGATGATCGAGCTGGTCGAGGCTGTGATCGCGGCAAAGCGGCCGTTGTTCGGCATTTGCCGCGGCTTTCAGGAGATCAATGTCGCGCTCGGCGGGACGTTGCGGCGCGATACGTCCGAAAGCACAGCGTTGCTGAGCCACCATGCGCCTGACGATACCGATTTCGACGGGTTGTTCGACCACCATCATTCGATCGAGCTGGTCCGTGGCGGCCTGCTCGCATCGGCTTATGGTACGCCCGCGCTCGAGGTCAATTCGGTACATTATCAGGGGATAGGCCAGCTGGCCGACGGCCTGAGCGTGGAGGCGCGGGCGCCTGACGGATTGGTCGAGGCCTATAGCGCGCGGCCGAACGGTGCGCCTCTGCTCGCGGTGCAATGGCACCCCGAATGGGCGACCGACGGTAACGGCGACAGCCAGACCTATTTCCGCCTGCTCGGGCGCGCGCTAAGAGGCGAATTATGAACCGCCGCGTAACCCGTTACGATCGCTATCTCGCGCGGATCAGCTTTTCGCCCTGACTATCTGGAAGCCGGTTTCTTTCTGTTTTCCAGACAATCAGGAGTAGTTTCATGCCCCGCAATCACGACATCGCCGAACTGCGCCGCCTCGACGTCGCGCATCACTTGCCCGCACAGGCCGACTGGGCCGAAATCGAAAAGCTGGGCGGCAGCCGCATCATCACCCATGCCGAGGGCTGCTATATCCACGACGGCGACGGGCATCGCATCCTCGACGGGATGGCGGGGCTGTGGTGCGTCAATGTCGGCTATGGCCGCGAGGAACTGGTCGAGGCGGCGGCGGCGCAGATGCGCGAGCTGCCCTTTTACAACACCTTCTTCAAGACCGCGACGCCGCCGACGGTGACTCTGGCGGCGAAGATCGCGGGCCTGACGGGCAATCGCCTGCCGCATATCTTTTTCAACGCCTCGGGTAGCGAAGCGAACGACACCGTCTTCCGCATGGTGCGCCATTATTGGAAGCTGAAGGGCGAACCCAAGCGTACCGTCTTCATCAGCCGCTGGAACGCCTATCACGGCTCGACCGTCGCGGGCGTCTCGCTCGGGGGCATGAAGGCGATGCACGCGCAGGGCGACCTGCCGATTGCCGGGGTCGAACATGTCCGCCAGCCCTATAGCTTCAACGAAGCGCAGGGGATGACCGAGGACGAGTTCTGCGACGCCTGCGTGCAGGCGATCGAGGACAAGATCCTGGAAGTCGGCCCCGAAAATTGCGCCGCCTTCATCGGCGAACCGGTACAGGGCGCCGGCGGCGTGATCATCCCGCCCAAGGGTTATTGGCCCAAGGTCGAGGCGGTGGCCCGCAAATATGGCCTGCTCGTTGTTGCCGACGAGGTCATCTGCGGTTTCGGTCGGACCGGAAAGATGTGGGGGCATGAGACGATGGGCTTTACCCCCGACCTGATGCCGATGGCGAAGGGGCTGTCGTCGGGTTATTTGCCGATCTCGGCGACCGCGGTTGCGGCGCATGTCGTCGAGGTGCTGAAGACCGGCGGCGATTTGGTCCATGGCTTCACTTACTCGGGCCATCCGGTCGCCGCCGCGGTCGCGCTCAAGAATATCGAGATTATCGAGCGCGAAGGCCTCGTCGAGCGCACCGGCAGCGTTACCGGCCCGCATCTTGCCAAGGCACTCGCGACGCTGAACGATCATCCGCTCGTCGGCGAAGCGCGCTCGATCGGCCTGCTCGGCGCGGTCGAGATCGTCGCCGACAAGGCGACGCGTGCACGCTTCGGCGGCGCAGAAGGCACGGCGGGACCGATGGCGCGCGACGCGTGCATCGCCAACGGGCTGATGGTGCGCGGTATCCGCGACAGCCTGGTCATGTGCCCGCCGCTGATCATCACTACCGAACAGGTCGACGAGATGGTTGCCATCATCCGCAAATCTCTCGATGAGGTGCTACCGAAACTCCGCGCGCTCTAAACAGGAAAGACCAAGCCCCTATGCCCTCCGGCCTTTTTGCCCTGCTCGACGATATTGCGACGATCGCCAAGGTCGCCGCCGCGAGCATCGACGATATCGGCGCCGCAGCGTCGAAGGCCGGAGTCAAGGCAGCGGGCGTGGTGGTCGACGATACCGCGGTGACGCCGCGTTATGTCACCGGATTCACTCCCGACCGCGAGCTGCCGATCATCTGGCGGATCACCAAGGGGTCGATCTTCAACAAGCTGGTGCTGATCCTGCCGGCGTTGCTGTTGTTGTCGACGTTCCTGCCGCAGGCGATCACCCCGCTGTTGATGATCGGCGGCGCCTATCTCTGCTTCGAGGGGGCCGAGAAGGTGCTGCACTCGCTGCAGGAGGACAAGACGAGCCTTGCCGAGGATGCGGCGATCGTTGCCGACCAGGATCATGAAGAGGCGATGGTGAAGGGCGCGGTGCGCACCGACTTCATCCTGTCGGCCGAAATCATGGTGATTGCGCTCAATGAAGTGCTCGACGAGCATTTTGCGATGCGTGCGGCGACGCTCGCAGTGGTTGCGATCGCGATCACCGTCGCGGTGTATGGCGTCGTTGGGCTGATCGTGAAGATGGACGACATCGGCCTGCATATGGCGAAAGAAGGCAATAGCGCGCGCCGCGCGGTCGGGCGCGGGCTGGTAGCCTTCATGCCCAAACTGCTGTCGGCGCTCGCGTTGATCGGTACCGCGGCAATGCTGTGGGTCGGCGGCCAGATTTTCCTCCACGGGCTGCACGAATATCATATCGGCGGCATTGCCGAAGGGCTCGATGCCTTCGCAAAGTCGGCCGCCGGCAACTTGCCGGGTGCGGCCGTTTGGGAATGGCTGATCAATGCGGGAGGCGCGGGGATCTTTGGGCTTGTGCTTGGCGGGCTGATCGTCGGCGTCCTGCACCTGCTGCCGGGCAAGAAGGCCCATTGACCTCGTCATCCCGGATCAAATCCGGGGTGACGAAAGTGGGACTTGGGCCTTAAAGTCACAAAAGCCCGCACGGGCACCACGAATTTATGCCCTTTGAGGCTTTAGCGGCGCCAGCGCCGGCCCTTAAGGAGACAAAAGATTCGCATGCGCGTGACGAAACTGTCTCCTTTGTCGCTTTAAGCCTCACCGCTTCGCGTTGGCCAGGAGCGCTCTGTATCAACAGCAAGAAAGAGCCGGAATCGAAGGCTCTCACATAGCAATAATGTAGGAAAGCGCTTTCTTGGAAGGAGCGGGCACACCCACTAATCTCGTCACCCTGAACTTGTTTCAGGGTCCAGGGCCCGACCTGTCCATAAACGCAGCGCCTGACGAGAGCGCAGGCCATGGATGCTGAAACAAGTTCAGCATGACGAGATTAGTGGGTCGGATTACCCCAACAGCACCACCGGGCTATCCGCGCGCCAGTGCATGCTCACCTTGTCGCCCCAGGTGAAATCCTCCTGGTCGTGGCGCGACAGGTTCGGCCGCGACACGCGCAGCATCGCGCCGGTTTCCAGTTCGATTTCGAACAGGGTGATGTCGCCGAGATAGCTCATGCCCTTGATCTTGCCGCGTGCGAAATTGTGGCCATCGGGCGCATCCTGCGCTGCGGCTGTGACCGCCTTGCCTTCGCCGGGGACGTGCAGATAGATTTTCTCGGGCCGCAGCGCGATCCACACATCGGCGCCGTGCGGGCCGGTGACGCCGTGGTTGAGATAGACCTTGCCGAGCCCCGGGCAGTCGACCGCCGCCTTGTCGGGTTCGTCGAGGGTCAGCTTGCCCTCGAAGATGTTCACCGAACCGACGAAGTCGGCGACGAAGCGGTTGGCGGGATATTCGTAGAGATCGGACGGGGTCGCAAGCTGTGCGACCTCGCCCTTGTTGATGACGCCGATGCGACACGCCATCGACAGCGCCTCATCCTGATCATGGGTGACGGTGACGAAGGTGATGCCCACCTTTTCCTGCAAATCCGACAGCTCGAACTGCATCTGCGCCCGCAGCTTGGCATCGAGTGCGGAGAGCGGTTCATCGAGCAATAGCACCTTGGGCCGCATAACAAGGCTGCGCGCGAGTGCGACGCGCTGGCGCTGGCCGCCCGACATCTGATCGGGCATGCGGCCTTCGAACCCGCCGAGCTTGACCAGTTCGAGCGCCTCGGCAACGCGATCCTTGATCTCGCCACCCTTCACGCCGGCGATCTTGAGGCCATAGGCGACATTGTCGGCGACGCTCATGTGCGGAAAGACGGCATAGCTCTGGAACACCATGTTCACCGGCCGCTTGTTCGGCGGCACCCCGGTCACATCCTGCCCGTCGATCAATATCTTGCCTTCGGTCGGCAGTTCGAAACCCGCGATCATGCGCAGCAGCGTCGTCTTGCCGCAGCCCGAGGGGCCGAGCAGGACGAAAAACTCGCCCGCGAGGATGTCGAGATTGACGTTGTCGACCGCGGTCACCTTGCCGAAGCGTTTGGAGACATTCTGGATCTGGATGATCGGCGGCTTGGTTTCGGTCATATCAATGGGTTTCCGCAATCGCTTTCACGCCTTGAGCCTTCAGCGCGACGAAGGTCAGGGCGACGGTCAGGATGATGAGCAGGGTCGAGGCGGCGTTGACCTCGGGCGTTACCGAAAAGCGGACCATCGAATAGACCTTCACCGGGAAGGTGATCGTGTCGGGGCCGCTGGTGAAATAGGTGATGACGAAATCGTCGAGACTGAGGGTGAAGGACAGTAGCGCGCCCGCGACGAGCGCGGGCTTGATGTGCGGGATCAGCACGTCGCGGAACACTTGCCACTCGCTGGCACCGAGGTCCTTCGCCGCTTCTTCCTGCTCGCGGTTGAACGTCGCGAGGCGCGAGCGCACGACCATCGTCACGAAGGGGAAGCAGAAGGTGATATGCGCAATCGTGATCGCGCCGAGGTTGAACGGCCAGACAAGGTCGGTCGGCCAGTTCACCATCGAAAAGAACATCAGGAAGGCGACGCCGAGACAGATTTCGGGGACGATGATCGGCAGCGAAATCGTCCCGTCGATCACGCCCTTCAGCGGGAAACGAAAGCGCCACAGCATCACCGCGGCGACCGAGCCGAGCGCAAGACTGACCAGCGTCGCGAGCCCCGCAATGGTCAGTGAATTGACCAGCGCTTCGATCAGTTCGTCATTACCGAGCGCCTTCTCATAATATTTGGTCGTAAAGCCGCGCCAGATCACGTTGCGCTTGCTGTCGTTGAAGCTGAAGATCATCAGCACGATGAGCGGCGCATAGAGGAAGAGCATCACCGTCCCGACCCACAGCCGCATCCAGAGGGTGCGACTATATTCGAGCGGCGCGACAGGGGTGCGGGAGAAGAGCGCCATCAGTGAATCTCCGGCACTTTTTTGCGCATCGATTGCAGCGCGATCAGTGCGAACATCGCATAGATGAGCAGGAAGGAGAGCGCGGCGCCGAAGGGCCAGTCATTCGCCTTCTTGAATTGGCGCTCGATGACATTCGCGATCATCTGGCTGTCGGTGCCGCCCATCAGGTCGGGCGTGAGGTAGGCGCCGAGCGCGGGGATCAGGGTGATCATCACGCCCGCGATGATGCCGGGGGCGGCAAGCGGCACGACGATGCGCATGATCGTGCGGAAATGCCCCGCGCCGAGGTCAAGGCTCGCCTCGATCAGGCTGCGGTCGAGCCGGTCAAGCGCGGCGTAGAGCGGCAGCACCATGAAGGGCAGGTGGACATAGACCAGCCCGAAGACGACCGCGAAATTGTTGAAGAGCAGCTGCACCGGCTCCCAGGTCGGGAGCGGCTGGAGCCCGACGAGCGTCTTCAGCCAGCTCGTTCCTTCCCACAAGGCGCCGAGGCTCTTGTTGGCGTAGCCTTGGGTGCCGAGCAGCATCATCAGCGCATAGGTGCGGATGAGCAAATTGGTCCAGAAGGGTAGCATGATGCCGAGCAAGAGCCATGGCCGCCATTTCTCGCTGGCGAAGGTGATCGCCATCGCGACG
>CAUUIU010000186.1:0-6364 GCA_963545025.1 uncultured Sphingopyxis sp.
CTGGACCCCCGACGCGCCCATCTCCAGATAGCCCGCGATCGCCTCGCCACGGGCGATGCCGCCGGCAACAAAGACCGGAACCTCATCCGCCAGCGTCGGCAGGATTTCCTGCGCAAGCACGCTGGTCGATACTGGGCCGATGTGGCCGCCGGCTTCCATGCCCTCGATCACGAGCGCGTCGACGCCCGAGCGGACGAGTTTCTTTGCAAGCGCGAGCGTCGGCGCGAAGCAGATGACCTTGGCGCCCGACGCCTTGATCGCCTCGAGGCTGCCCTTGGGAGGCAAGCCGCCGGCGAGTACGACATGGCCGACGCCATGTTTCGTGCACACGTCGATCAGCTCGAACAATTGCGGGTGCATCGTGATCAGATTGACGCCGAAATTGCGCGTCGCCAGCGCCTTGGTCGCGGCGATTTCGGCATCGAGAAGCTCGGGCGTCATTGCGCCGCACGCGATCACGCCGAAGCCGCCGGCGTTGCTGATCGCGCTGACCAGATGGCGCTCGGAGACCCAGCTCATCGCACCGCACAGGATGGCATAGTCGCTGCCGAGAAGATCGGTTCCGCGCGCCATCAGATCGTTAATTTTGCTCATTGAGAGCGCCTTTGCCAGCCCGAGCGTCCGTGCGCAATGGATTGCGATAATTGCGCGCAACGGCCTGTCGCGCGCACGAATCCGTTCGGCGCGACAACCGAACCTTTCGGCGCAGAAAGCAAATCAATCATTGTCAACTAAATCGCTTAGAATATGCTCTCCCGGCGAATCCATTAGGGAAGGGAATTGACATGAGCTCCGTCAAGGAAGCCGCGAAGAGCGGTTCCGAACAGGTGCCCCGCGCCGTCCAGACCGTGCTCGAAGCACTCGAAAAGCTGAAGTTCGGCGCGATCCAGCTGACCGTGCATGAGGGCCGGCTGGTGCAGGTCGATATCACCGAGCGGCACCGCTACCCCAACTGATTTCAAAGCTCCCAGCGAGGGGTCTCCCCTCCTCCTGCCGCAGACCGGACTGCCGGATGTGGCAATTTTCGTATGACTTCAAAGCAACAGGAAAATTGTCATGACCGCAAAATATCCGTCCGTCCGCCGCCGTGTCCCGGCGTCTGCGCTCACTCTCTCCTTTCTTCTCGCGCTCGGCGCGACCCCTGCCCTGGCCGAGGAAGCCGAGACGGGCGATGGCGCCGCCGCCGGTACAGCCGCTGATGTTGCCGATGCCGATGCTGCTGCTCAACTCGACGACGATGCCAGCCGCGGCGACATCATCATCGTTACCGCGCGTCGCCGCCAGGAGACCGCGCAGGAAGTGCCGGTGGCGATCTCGGTGATCCGCGGCGATTCGATCGAGGCCACGGGCAACTTTAACGTCGTGAAGCTGCAGCAGCTCGCGCCGACGCTGCAGGTCTATACCTCCAATCCGCGCAATACCTCGGTCAACATCCGCGGCCTCGGCGTGCCCTTCGGCCTTACCAGCGACGGGTTCGAACAGGGCGTCGGCATCTATGTCGACGACGTCTATAATTCGCGTGTCGCCGCCGCGACCTTCGACTTCCTCGACGTCGAACAGGTCGAGGTGCTGCGCGGGCCGCAGGGGACGCTCTACGGCAAGAACACGACTGCGGGTGCAATCAATATCACGACCAACCAGCCGACCTTCGATTTCGAGGGCCGCGCCGAGGTGAGCGTCGGCAACCTCAACTACCGACAGGCGAAGGCGGCGGTCTCGGGCCCGCTGACGGACAAGATCGCCGCCCGCATCGCCATCGCCGCGACCAGCCGCCGCGGCACGCTTTTCAACGTTACCAGCGACCGCTGGATCAACGAGCAGGACAATCTCGGCCTTCGCGGCCAGCTGCTGTTCCAGCCCAACGAAGATCTGAGCATCACGCTGGCGGGCGACTACAGCAAGCAGAATCCCGAATGTTGCGGCACTGTCTATGTCCGCGTGGGCCGGACGCAGCGGGTACTCACACGCCAATATGACGCGCTCGTCGCAGCGATCAACGCGGCCAATCCCGGCCGTAACTATGCGGTGCCGAGCACCAATCCCTATGACCGTCTTGCCGACATCGATGCCAGCCTCAACGCCGGCAACAAGATCGGCGGCATTTCGGCGCGGGTGAAGTGGGACGTTGGCCCTGGCACTTTCACCTCGATCACCGCATGGCGCTTCTGGGACTGGAAGCCCGAGAATGACCGCGACTTCACGGGCCTCTCGATTGTTTCGAAGTCGCAGAATCCCTCGCAGCAGGATCAGTACAGCCAGGAATTCCGTTATAATTACGAAGGCGACAGGGTCGATTTTGTCGTCGGCCTGTTCGGCTTCAAGCAGCGGATCGACACGCAGGGTACCGAGCAGCAGGGTGCCGACGCCAGCCGCTGGAGCCTGACCGGGGCGCAGGCGGCCAACGCCAGCATCCTTCAGGGCCTGACGGCCAGTAACACCCAATATCTCAAGAGCACCAGCGCGGCGCTGTTCGGCCAGTTGAGCTGGAAGGTCACCGACGCTCTGACCATCCAGCCGGGGGCGCGCGTCAACTACGACAAGAAGTCGGGCTTTTATCAGCGTATCGTCACCAATGGTGCGGGTGCGGTCATTTCCTGTACGCCCGCGCCTGTCGCGGGTTCGGTGCTGGCGGCGCAGTGCGGCATCTATCAGCCACAGGAGAGTGCGCCTTCGGACAGCGCGTGGAACTTCACCTACGACTTCAACGTGAACTACAAGGTTGCGCCCGATATTCTGGCCTATGCGACCTATGCCAAGAGCTTCAAGACGCTGGGCATCAACCAGAACGGTCTGCCGCTTAACGCCGACAACTCGGTCAATTTCGATGCCAGCACGGTGAAGCCCGAATCGATCAACCATTTCGAAGTGGGCCTCAAGACCCAGTTCTTCAACCGCCGGGCAACCTTCAACCTGTCCGCCTATCGCACCGACATCAAGAATTTCCAGGCGACGGTGAACGGCGGCCAGTTCGGCACGGTGCGCGGCTATCTGGCCAATGCCGAGAAGGTCCGTTCGCAGGGGATTGAGGCGGATCTGAAGATCGTCGCGAGCGACCGCTTCACCGCTTATGCCAATGGCGCCTATACCGACGCCAAATACAAGAGCTTCACGAACGCACCCTGCCCGCCGGAACTTTCCGGCGGTACGCTTCAGCCGCTCAATGCCGCACCCGACTATTCCAACGCCGGCATTCCCAACACCGCCAGCCCGCGGCAGTGCGACATTTCCGGCCAGCGGCTGCCCGGCGTGTCGAAATATGCCTTCTCCTACGGCGCCGAGGCCAACGCGCCGGTCACGTTGCTGGCGAAGGACGGACAGCTCTATCTGGGCGTCGACGGCAATTATCGCTCGCATTGGAATTCGAACGCGTCGCCGTCGGTCTACACCGACGTAAAGGGCTATGCGCTCACCAACTTCCGCCTCGGCTTTCGCGCCGATGGCTTCGACGTCTTCGGGTGGGTCCGCAACGCTTTCGATGTGAACTATATCGAACTGCTGCAGGTGGCACCGGGCAACACCGGCTTGATCGCCGGTCAGGTCGGCGATCCGCGGACCTGGGGCGGAACGGTGAAGTTCAGCTTCTGATCGAAAATCTACAACGCAAAGAAGGGCCGCCCGTCAGGGCGGCCCTTTCCGGTTCAGGAGGCCGCGTCAGCCCTGCTGGCGCCCGTTGCTATCCTGATTGCCGCGCTGGTAGCTACCCGACTGGCGGCCTTGGCCATCTTCCTGTTGCTGCTGGCGGCGGTCGTCGTCGCGCAGCTGCTTCTGATATTTGCTGAGGTTGTTGGCCACTCTGAGTCTCCTGCTATTCTGGCACGCCGTCATGCTGCGGCGTTTTGAGCAACCCGTTTAAGAACAACATGTTGCGCCACGCAAAGCTGTCGTCGCCGGATCGTGGCACTTTTGAGATGGAGCCAGCGCGCACCTCGCAACCCTGCGGCCTTGTGATCGGTTCGTTCAATGACTGAATTCAGCTTATTCGTTTAGGTCGATTGCATCGGGGGGCATATCCTGACCAGGTCAAAACGAAAGGATGACGCCATCGACTCGACGCCCACATGCGCCGACCGTCCTTCAGCGACCTCCGGCCGCTTGCGCGTCATGCGCCCGTCATCCTGCCGCATCACGATCCCATAACGTTCAAAAGAGGAGAGACTGCATGAACGACCCCACCCCCATCGATCCCGCAAAAGGATGCCCGGTCGGCAAGAACCGTGGCCTGCTTGGTCGGACGAACAAGGACTGGTGGCCCGACGCGCTGCCGCTCGAAATCCTGCATCAAGGCGGCGCATCGCCCGACCCGATGGGTGAGGATTTCGATTACTCCAAGGCGTTCGCTCTCCTCGACTATCAGGCGCTGAAGGCCGACATCACTGCACTGATGACCGACAGCAAGCCGTGGTGGCCCGCCGACTATGGGCATTACGGCCCCTTCTTCATCCGCATGGCGTGGCACGCCGCGGGTACCTATCGCACCGCCGACGGGCGTGGCGGCGCCAATAGCGGGCAGCAGCGCTTTGCTCCGCTCAACAGCTGGCCCGATAACGGCAACCTCGACAAGGCGCGCCGCCTGTTGTGGCCGATCAAGCAGAAATACGGCAGCAAGATCAGCTGGGCCGACCTGTTCATCCTGACCGGCAATGTTGCGATCGAATCGATGGGCGGCCCGGTGTTCGGTTTCGGCGGCGGCCGCGCCGACGTCTATGAGGCCGAGCGCGACATTTATTGGGGCGCCGAAGATCTGTGGGTGAGCCAGGGCGTCCAGACGCGCATCGACCCCGACAAGAAACTCGACCTCGAAAACCCGCTCGCGGCGATCCAGATGGGTCTGATCTACGTCAATCCCGAGGGGCCGGGCGGCAACCCCGATCCGCTGCTGTCGGCGCGCGACATGAAGGTCACCTTCGAACGCATGGCGATGAACGACGAAGAAGTCGTCGCGCTGACCGCTGGCGGCCATACCTTTGGCAAAGCGCATGGCGCGGGCGATGCGAGCATGGTCGGGGAGTCGCCCGAAGGCTCGGACATTGCGCTGCAGGGCCTCGGCTGGTCGTCGAGCTTCGAGACCGGGGTGGGCGCGCATGCGATCACCAGCGGGCTCGAAGGCGCATGGGTCAACACGCCGACCGAATGGTCGGAGAATTTCTTCCGCCTGCTGCTCGACTATGACTATGAGCTGGTGAAGTCGCCGGCTGGCGCGCAGCAGTGGCAGCCGATCAACCAGAAGGAAGAGGACAAGGCGCCCGACGCCCATAATCCCGGCAAGCGCGTGCCGACGATGATGACAACCGCCGACATGGCGTTGAAGGTCGACCCCGATTATCGCAAGATTTCGGAGCGATTCCGCAACGACCATGAAGCGTTCAAGGACGCGTTTGCGCGGGCGTGGTTCAAGCTGTGCCATCGCGACATGGGGCCCAAGGTTCGCTACCTCGGCCCCGAAGTGCCCGCCGAAGACCTGATCTGGCAGGATCCGGTTCCGGCCGGCACCAAGCCTTCGGATGGCGATGTCGCGTCGTTCAAGAGCGCGATCCTCGGTTCGGGGCTCAGCGTTGGCGAACTCGTCAAGGCGGCGTGGGCCTCGGCCTCGACCTATCGCAAGTCGGACCATCGCGGCGGCGCCAATGGCGCGCGCGTCGCGCTGGCGCCGCAAAAGGACTGGGCGGTCAACGATCCGGCCGAGCTCGCCAAGGTGCTCGGCAAGATCAACGAGCTGCGCGGTAATCTGTCGCTCGCCGATGCGATCGTGCTCGCAGGGTCTGCGGCGGTCGAGAAGGCGGCGAAGGACGCCGGCTTCAACGTCAGCGTTCCCTTCACCGGCGGCCGCGGCGACGCGACGGCGGAGTGGACCGATGCCGAAAGCTTCGAGGTGATGGAGCCGCAGGCCGACGCCTTCCGCAATTACCTCAAGACCAAGCACAGCGTGAAGACCGAGGAGCTGATGCTCGACCGCGCCTCGCTGCTGGGCCTGTCGGTTCCCGAACTGACCGTGCTGATCGGCGGGCTCCGCGTTCTGGGCGCCAACCAGGGCGGCAAGAAGGAAGGCGTGTTCACCAATCGTGTCGGCCAGTTGACCAACGACTTCTTCGTCAACCTGCTCGACATGGACACGCTGTGGGAAGTCGTCGACACCAGCGCCGACGAGGAGTTCATCGGCTATGACCGCGGCGGGCGCACCGAGCGCTGGCGTGCGACGCGCACCGACCTGATCTTCGGCTCCAACTCGCAACTTCGCGCGACGGCGGAAGTTTATGCCGAGAAGGGGCATGAGGAGAAGTTCGTGAAGGACTTCATCAAGGCCTGGACCAAGGTGATGAACGCCGACCGCTTCGACCTTGCCTGATCCGGCGCCCCGGTCCCGCAT
>CAUUIU010000187.1:0-6319 GCA_963545025.1 uncultured Sphingopyxis sp.
CCGGGCGCAAGGTCAGCGACCTCGCCGCCGACGACCAGCTGGCCGACACCCTGCTCGTCCTGATGGCCGAGGCGCGCGCGGTCGCTGCGGCACTCGGCTATGAATTCGGCCCGGTCGATCGCGAAGGGCTGCGCCGCGCGGCGCCCGATCACAAGCCGTCGATCCTTCAGGATTATGAGGCCGGTCGCGCGATGGAAATCGATGCGCTGGTTCGCGCGCCGCAGGTCTTCGCCCGCCATGCCGGCGTCGCGACGCCAGTGCTCGACGACCTTGCCGCGCAGGCGATCGCCCTCGCCGACCGCGCCCGCTAAGCGTCGACCCGCTCGCGAAATTCGGCGGCGAGCGCCGCATATTCGTCAAGGCTCTCCGGATTGGCCATCGCCGACGGGTCGATCACCTTGTCCAGATCGGCGCCCTCGAACAATCGCTTGATCGGCAATTCCTGTTTCTTCGACGACAGCGTGCGCGGGATCGCCGACACCTCGATGATCCGGTCGGGCAGGAAGCGCGGCGACAGGCCGGTGCGGATCGCATCGCGTATCTTGGCGGCCAGCGCCTCGCCGCGCGCGGCATCGGGAGCGGGAACGACGAACAGCAGCAATTCGCTGTCGCTGTCGTTCGAACGCGCGTCGATGACCAGCGTGTCGGCGACATCGCCCAGCCGCTCGACCGCATCATAGATTTCGCTGGTTCCCATCCGGTGCCCGCCGCGGTTGATCGTCGCATCGCTGCGCCCGAAAATCTCGCACGCGCCGCTCGCCTCGATACGAAGCCAGTCGCCGTGACGCCAGACGCCGTCGTAGGTGTCGAAATAGGATTCACGGTAGCGAGACCCGTCGGCGTCGCCCCACAGGAACAGCGGCATGCTCGGCAGCGGCCGCGTGCACACGAGTTCGCCGACCTCGCCGAGCAGCGCCCGCGCCTCCTCGTCCCACGCCTCGACCGCCGCGCCGAGCTGGCGGCATTGCAGCTTGCCCGGCGACGCGGGCAGTTCGCGATTGCCAGTGCAGAAGGCGCCGCAGATATCGGTGCCGCCCGAGCTGTTGAACCACCAGACATGCGCCGCGCCCGCCTGCGCTATCATGTGCGACAGGTTCGTCTGGACCAGCGCGGGAAGCGGAGACGCGGTGCTGCCGAGCGCGCGGACCAGGGAGAGGTCGCCAACCTTGGTCAGGTCGACACCCGCCTTCACCGCGAGCGAATAATATTGGGCGCCGGCGCCGAAGAAGCTGACCTTGTTGCGCGCCGCAAAGCGCCAGAGCAGGCCCCAGTCGGGCGCGTCGCGCGACCCCATAGGGCTGCCGTCGAAGATGCAGATCGTCGTCCCGCCGAGCAGCCCGCCGACCTGCAGGTTCCACATCATCCATCCCGTCGAGCTGAACCAGTGGAAGCGTTCGCCGGGCGTCCGCGGATCATAGCTCGCGCCAAGGTCCGAATGGATACGGCCCGCCGCCGACATCATCAATATGCCGCCATGGCCGTGGACGAGCGCCTTGGGCTTGCCCGTCGTGCCGCTCGAATAGACGATCCACAGCGGATGATCGAAGGGCAGCCAGTCGGGCTCGAACGCGTCGAGATCGCGCCCCTCCGCCGCCAGCAGGCTGTCAAAATCAATCGCGCCCGGAAAATCCTGCGCGCCGAGCCCCGACCGCGCGAGGATGAAATGCTCGAGCGACGGCAGCGCCGCGCGGATCTCCGCCACCGCGCCGTTGCGGTCGAGTGGCTTGCCGCCATAGGTTACGCCGTCGGTCGCAATGAACAGCTTGGGATCGATCTGGCGAAAGCGTTCGAGGATCGCGGGAATGCCCATGTCGGGCGAGCAGATCGCCCAGATTGCGCCGATCGACGCGCAGGCGAGAAAGGCGACGATCGCTTCGGGCCGGTTGGGCAGATAGGCGACGACGCGGTCACCGCGCTCAATGCCCAAGTCTTTCAGACCCAGCGCGAAGGCCGCGACGCGGCGGCGCAGATCGCGCCAGCCGATCGTTTCGATCGGGCCAAGCTCGTCCTCGGCGACGATCGCGGGCTGCCCCGCGGCCTCGGCCACGTCGACATGGCGCATGATTTGCGCGGCATAATTGACGCGGCAACCGGGAAACCAGGCGGCGCCGGGCATCGCCTTGCCGATCAGGACGCGGTCGGGCGGTACATCGGGCGACACGATGCCGTCGAAATCCCAGACCGCGCGCCAGAAGGCATCGGGCCTTTCGACCGACCAGCGATGAAGATCGTGATAGCTGTCGAACCTCTGACCCGTCCGGTCCGACGCGAACTTGCCGAACAGACGCATCACCGGGACAGGCTGCGCCGCTCCTGCTTCGCGCTCGATATTCGCCCCTGCCCTAGTCGATGTCATTGCGGCATCCTCTCCATTCAACCTTCAATCTAAATAAATTATACGTCGTAAATGTCAATCTTGACACGATTGAGCACCTTCTATATTTACATCGTAAACATCATTGGAAGGACGGATATGCGTACGCGAATCACCGAACTTTTCGGCATCGAGCGGCCCATCGTGCAGGGCGGCATGCATTATGTGGGCTTCGCCGAAATGGCGGCGGCCGTGTCCGACGCCGGCGGGCTCGGAATGATCACCGCACTGACCTTTCCCAATGGCGCCGCGCTGCTCGAAGAGATCAAACGCTGCCGCAAGATGACCGACAAACCGTTCGGCGTGAACCTGACCTTCCTGCCGTCGGTCAACCCGCCCGATTATCCCGGCTATGTCGCCGCGATCATCGAAGGCGGGGTGAAGGCGGTCGAGACCGCGGGCAACAACCCCGCCGAAATCCTCCCGGCGCTCAAGGCCGCGGGGGTCAAGGTCATCCACAAATGCACCTCGGTCCGCCACGCGCTGAAGGCCGAAGCGATCGGCTGCGACGCGGTCAGCGTCGACGGCTTCGAATGCGGCGGCCATCCGGGCGAGGACGATATTCCGAACTTCATCCTGCTGCCCGCCGCGGCGCGCGCGCTGTCGGTGCCCTTCATCGCTTCGGGCGGGATGGTCGACGGACGTTCGCTTGTCGCCGCGCTCGCGCTGGGGGCCGACGGGATCAACATGGGAACGCGCTTCATCGCGACGCAGGAAGCGCCGGTGCACCCGAACGTCAAACAGGCGATCCTCGAGGCGACCGAACTCGACACGCGGCTCGTCATGCGTCCGCTGCGCAACACCGAGCGCGTGCTCAACAATGTCGCGGTCGAGCGCATCCTCGTCCGCGAAAAGGAAATGGGGTCGACGCTGCGCTTTGCCGACATCGCCGACGAGGTCGCGGGCGTTTATCCGAAAGTGATGCGCGACGGCATCGTCGACGCGGGCGCGTGGAGCTGCGGCATGGTCGCCGGGCTCATCGACGACATTCCGACGGTGCAGGCGCTGCTCGACCGCATCATGGCCGAAGCCGAAGCGATCCTGACGCTCAACGCGCCGGTGCCCGAGCCGGCCTGACGCTCAGCCGGCAATCGCCGGGTTGTCGTAGATAAGCCGCAGCGTGATCTGGTTGTGCTCGGCAAGCCAGGCGCAGGCGCCATCGGCGTTGCGCGCGAGCGCGAGCTCAGCGAGTTCGCGATGCTCGTCATAGACGTTCGGGCTGACATCGCGCATCCGCAGCATCAGGTTGCGATAGCGTTCGGCCTGCCGGTGCAGGTCGTCGGCCATCGCGATCAGGCGCGGCGAGCCGCAACCCGCGAGCAGCGCCTTGTGAAACCCGAGGTTGAGCCGCTCGAAGGTCGCGACGCGCTCTTCGACCGAGGCCGGGGGGTTGGCGGAGAAATATTTGAGCCGCTGCAGCGCCGCGGCCACCTCCGCCTCCCAATCGGCATCGCCGCGCTCGATCGCCTGGCGCAAAGCGCCGGTCTCAATCGCGTTGCGCGCGAGGATCAGGTCGAGCAGATCCTGGCGGCTGACCTGCGCGACGCGAAAGCCGCGCTGGCCATAAGCAACGACAAGCCCGCGCCCGGCAAGGCCGGTCAGCGCCTCGCGAATGGGGGTCGGGCCGATGCCGAGTTCGGCGGACAGGTCGCGGATCGCGAGCCGCGATCCAGGCGCGAGATCGCCGCCCACGATCGCCGAAGAAATCGCGTCGGCCGCTGCTGCCGACAGGGTCGAGCTGCCGGGCTCGGTCAGTTGGTTCATTTCATCGTCCCTCCGGACTCACCTTTAGAGCTTCGATATCCGGCCCTGCAAGGCGCCTCCATTCGCGCCGTCCTATCATGAATGCGTCGCCGATATCGTCCTTGATGTAAATCGGTTTTTATTAATAATATCGATTTTAATTGACCCTCGTCGATTTTTCCGATTACAGCGTACATCCGATTGCTGCCCCGGCAGCGTCGACGACGAGCCGCTCAAGCGGCCGGAGGGCACGCGCGATCCTGCGCCGCCCCCACGAGAGGGAGAGATCATCATGGGGAAGAAATCCTATTTGCTGGCGGGGGCGATGACCTTGTGCCTGGCGGCCGAAGCGCAGGCGCAGGAAAGCGAAGCGGCGAACGAGCGCGGCGTGAGCGAAATCGTCGTGACCGCGCAGCGCCGCGCCGAAGCGCTTCAGGACGTGCCGCTGGCGATCAGCGCCGTTTCGGGCAGCGACCTGCAGGACCGCGGCCTCAACGATGTCCGCGATATCCTTGCCCTTACCCCCGGCACCGCCTTCACTTCCTATAATGCCGCCGAGCCCGTGCTGTCGGTGCGCGGCATCGCGTCGGGGGGCGAAGGCGCGGCGTCCGATTCGGGCGTGCTGATGATGATCGACGGCGAAGTCATTTCGCGCGACTTCATGCGCTCGGCACCGATCTTCGACGTCGAACGGGTCGAGGTGCTGCGCGGGCCGCAAGGCACGACCTATGGCCGCAATGCCACCGGCGGCGTCTTCCATGTCATCAACCGGCGGCCGGGCGATACGGCCGGCGGCGACCTGTCGCTCGACGTCGGCACCTATGGCACGATCAAGTTCGACGCGGGGTTCGACATTCCGGTCGGCCCGTCGACGCTGTCGCGCTTCGCCTTTCAGTACAGCCGCCGCGACGGCTATTTCAAGGATGTGGCGACGGGCCGCGAGGTCGATGACCGCGCCTCGCTCGCTGGCCGGCTGACGATCGAGCAGAAATTCGGCGAAAATGTTACCTCGACGCTGCGCGTTCACGGCAGCATCGAACGCCACGACGATACCTCGCCGCTGAAGGCCTATGATCCGACCTTGCCGGTCCTCGGCCCGCCCTTTTCGGACGAGGTCTTCGAACCGACCACCGATCCGTACGAGATCATGACCACCCCTGGCGGCAGCTTTTTTGACCGCGACATATGGGGCGTGTCAAACGAGCTGGTGATCGATTTGGGTTGGTCCAAGCTGACCGCGCTCACCTCGTACCGGCACGGCGACAATCATTTCTTCCAGAGTTCGCCCCTCGCATACAACAACCTCGACGTGCGCAACAACGCCAAGGTCTTCACACAGGAAATCCGGCTGGAGGGCGACGCCGCGAACGACAGCATCTATTGGGTCGCTGGCCTGTTCTATCTCGACGAAACGATGCGCTACGGCTTTGACCGCTTCGGCGGCGCCGCGACGAATTTCGGGCCGACGACGCAGCAGTTGCGCCAGTCGAGCGAGGCGCAGGGCTATGGCATCTTCGGCGAAGTCGCGTGGGACATCACGCCGCAGCTGACGCTGACCGTCGGCGGCCGCTATTCGCACGATGAGAAGGATTTCGCGATCGACAGCCGCGCGCAAGGACCATTCGCGGGATTTTTCGTCGAAGATCCGTCGCAGCCGCTGATCGCGGCGGTCAGCGACAGCTGGGGCAAGCCGACAGGCCGCGCCTCGCTGCAATTCCGCCCGAGCGATGCCTTCATGATTTATGGCGCGGTGTCGCAGGGTTACAAGTCGGGCGGATTCAATTCCGAACCGGTCAACCTCGTCTCGGCGACAACGCCGTTCAACGAGGAAACGGTGCGCAATATCGAGGCCGGAGTGCGCACGAAGCTGTTCGACAATCGCCTACACCTCAATCTCACCGCCTTCGACATGCAATATGACGATATCCAGGTATCGGCGTTCAATTCGAACAGTGTCGAGATCACCACCAACGCCGCCAGCGCCACGATCCGCGGTGTCGAGATCGAGGCCGTCGCGCGGCCCAGCCGCAACCTGACGCTGTCGCTGGGCGCCGCGCGCTATGACGGCGAATTCGACGAATATGTCGATCTCGACGGCAATGATCTCGCGGGAACGCGGCTCGCCAAAATGCCCAAATGGACGCTCGCAGTGTCGGCGCTGTCTCTTATACACATCTGACGCTGCCGACGAAGCTAGAAGTG
>CAUUIU010000188.1:0-6284 GCA_963545025.1 uncultured Sphingopyxis sp.
CGCGATCGCTCAGTGTCTCGTGGGCTCGGAGATGTGTATAAGAGACAGGGCGTCATGCTCGGCAAGCGCATGGGGGCGTGGGCGTTCGGGCTGTTGATGCTGCTCGCGTTCCTGATCGGGCCGATCTGGGCGTGGTACAGCTATAAAAACGTCGACGAGCGCCCCGACGGCTATCATGCCGACAGCGCCTGGCTGTCAGGCCCGCTGTCGAGTGCGCATGCCAGCCTGAAGAATGATTGCCAGTCTTGCCACGTCGAGCCCTTCGTCGCGGTGACCGACAAGGCATGCGTCAATTGCCACACCGGCGAGCATAAGGCGATGAGCATGGCGCACGCGAACGCCCCCGCCGCGATGTTGCTCGCCGCGCGGCATCCGCCGGGCGTGGGCGAGAAGATTCTCGCGGGCTTTGCCAAGACCTTCAACAAGCCGCAGGGGCGCTGTGTCGATTGCCATACCGAGCATGAGGGCGCGGGGCCGATGGCCGCGACGCCGCAGAAATTCTGTGCCGATTGTCATGACGGCATGTCGGCACGGCTCAAGAATGCGGGGCATCCGACGACCCTCGCCGACGCCGCCGATTTCGGCACCAGCCACCCCGAATTCCGCCCGCTCGTCCGCCCAGCGCCCGGCGGCAAGCTGGTGCGCACGGCGCTGACCAAGGGGATCGTCGATTATAACGGCCTCAAATTCCCGCACGACCTGCATCTGCAGACGACGGGCGGGGTAGCGCGTATGGCGGCGAGTTTCCGCGGACGCTATGATTTCGGGCAGAAGCTTGAATGCCAGAATTGCCACCGCGTCGAGGCCGACGGCGTGCGGGTCAAGCCCGTCGAGATGGATCGCGACTGCGCGATGTGCCACAGCCTCGCCTTCGAGACCGTCGGCGGCGTGACGCGCACCCTGCGCCACGGCGAGCCCGATCAGGTGGCTGCCGATCTCACCGCTTATTATCGCTCGACCCCGCCCTCGCGCCCGCTCCAGCTCGGCGGCATGCAGCGGCGGCGGCCGGGCGCCTATGCCGAGGGGCAGGTCTATAATATCTACTTCCGCGAAGTCGCGATGCGCCCGAACCGCGCCGAGGATGCGGTACGCGCAGTCTTTTCGAAGGGCGGCGCCTGTTATGATTGTCACACCGTCTTCGCCCCGCAGGCCGGACGGGGCTGGCGCGTGGCGGCGGTCGACCAGACGCCGCGCTATCTGCAAAAGGGCTGGTTCGACCATGATGCGCACCGAGAGACCGAATGCGCCGACTGCCACACCGCCGCGCCCGCATCGAAAGCGTCGACCGACCTGCTCGTACCCGGCCTCCGCCAGTGCCGCGACTGTCATGTCGGCGAAAGCGGGGCGCGAATCGTCAAGGTCGAGACCGCGACCGAATCGCCGTGCGCGATGTGCCACGAATATCATTCGGACGGTGGCAAACCCTGGATGCCGCCGCGCGAGCGCAAGAAAAAGGTGGCTGCAATCACAAATCAACCTATTCCCGGTACTTATCGTGTGAGCCTGATCACAGGTCCGGGGGGCCGGGGTCTTTATGATGTGACGTGGCGCACACCCGCCCTGCACGGGGTTCGGCGGGGAGGGTGAGGTTTTGGGCGGCCGGACCAGACCGGTCGGAGCAGGGGACGGATATGCTGATCGCACAGATCACAGATATCCATATCGGGTTCGATCCGGACAATCCGGCCGAATATAACCGCAAGCGCCTCGACGATGTGCTCGACGTGCTGATCGACGGCCCCAACCGTCCCGACCTGCTGCTCGCCACGGGCGACATCACCGACCGCGGCGACGACGACAGTTATCGCCGGTTGCAGACCGCCTTTTCGCGCTGTCCCTTTCCGGTCTGGCCGAGCGTCGGAAATCACGACCTGCGCGACAATTTCCACGCGCGTTTCCCGGGCTTCGACGACGGCAACGGCTTCGTCCAATATACGGTCGAGTTGCCCGAACTGCGGCTGGTGACGATCGATACGCTGGAGGAAGGACGCCATGGCGGCGCTTTTTGCGAGGCGCGCGCCGCGTGGCTCGACGCCGAGCTGGCGAAGGACCATGCCAAGCCGACCTATATCGTCATGCACCACCCGCCCGTTGAAAGCGGGATCGAGTGGATGAACACCCACCCCGACGAGCCGTGGGTCGGGGTGTTCACCGACGTGGTGCGTCGTCACCCCCAAGTTCGCGGGTTGATCTGCGGCCATCTCCACCGCTCGGTGACGGTGGCGTGGGAGGGGCGTACGGTCGCGATCTGCTCATCGACCGCGCCGCAGGTGTCGTTGGACCTCAGGCCCATCGACGAGGACCGGCCCGACGACCGCCCGATGATCGTCGCCGAGGATCCGGCCTATGCGCTCCACCGCTGGAACGGGCGCGAACTCGTCAGCTTCTATGACCATGCTGGCGCACACACGATGCTCGCCAAATATGACGAAAGGTTGCAGCCGCTGGTGCGCGAGTTGAAGGCCGAGCGGCCGGCCTAGTAACCCAGCGTCAGGTCGACGCGCGGCTCGACGGCCTCGCCCTTTTTCCAGCGATCCAGATTTTCGAGAAAGCGCTGCGCCGAGCGGATGAACATCTTGTCCTGCGCGCGGCCCGACAGGTGCATCGTGATATGCGCGTTGTCGAGGCTCCATAGCGGGTGATCGGCGGACAGCGGTTCGGGCGTCGTGACGTCGAGGAAGGCCGATGCGATCTGCTGCGCATCGAGCGCGGCGACGAGCGCGTCCTGATCGACGACGCTGCCGCGCGCGATGTTGATGAGCGTCGCGCTCGGCTTCATCGCGGCGAGTTCGGCGGCGCCGATCATGCCGTCGGTTTCGGGGGTCGCCGGAACCGCGAGGATCACCCAGTCGAAATCGCCCAGCTGGCTCCGCCATTGGTCGGGGGTCAGCGTGTTCGGGCCGGGCGAGCGGCGGACGACGGTGACGTCGACCGCAAAGGCCTTCAGCCGCTCCTCGATCAGCTTGCCGATCGCGCCATAGCCGAGGAGCAGCGCCTTCGACCCGAACAGTTCGATCTTACCCGGCGAATCCATCAGCCATTCGCGGCGTTCCTGTGCGCGTACGACGTCGCGGTAGCCCTTGGCGACGGTGAGCATGCCCATGACGACATATTCGGCGATGGTGATCGCGTTGATCCCCGCGCCGTTGGTGACGACCGTGCCGCGTTCTGCGAGCAGATCGAGCGGCATGCCGTCGACCCCGGCATAGATCGAGTTCAGCCATTTGAGGTTCGTTGCAGCGGTAATGACCGCGGCCATGTCCTTCTTGTCGTACATGTCGAACCAGCCGATCTCCGCCGACGGCGCAAGATCGAGGGCTTCGTCCTTCGACTGAAAGAAGCGCGGCTCGACCCAGTCGGGCAGGCGGTTTTCGACGAGCGGACGGATGAGGCCCGACAGGACGGTGACGGTCTTGGTCATTGTTTTCCTACTGCTGAAATGCGTGCCAGCCCGCCCAGGCGAGCGGGACGAGGCCGATCAGGTCGACGAGAGCGATGGTTGCGAGCGGCGCGGGGCGGCCGTACGACTGATAGAGAAACAGGAAGCTGAGCATTGAGATCGCGGCGAGCAGGGTCGCAAGCTTGCGCCCGCCGGGATCGAAAGCGGCCCAGACGCAGGCGACGAGCACCGCGAAAAACAGCGCGGCGCGGTGGTGCATCAGCAGGAAGAGCGGGCTGTCGGGCGCGACGCCATAGAGGCGCGTGATCAGCGCCGGTTGGAACAGCGCGAGCGCCGGGATCAGGTGGACAAGACCGACAAGGAGCCAGCAGATCAGTTGCGACATGCAACGAAGCTAGCAGCCCGCGAAGCCGGAGCAAGCCTCAATCGGCGTCGAGGCGCCAGTCCCAGCCGAGCGGGTCGCCGTCCATCACCTCGACGCCGGCGGCGATGAGGTCGTCGCGGAGCGCGTCGGAGGCGGCGAAATCCTTGGCAGCGCGAGCCTCTTTGCGGCGGGTGAGGATGGCTTCGATTTCGTCTTCGGTGATCGTGGCGGCTTTTGGTCTTATACGCAGAACTCGTTGCACTGAGCCTGAGAAGAGACCCAGCCCCAACACCTCGTTCATTTGATGGGCAGCACGGACAACTTCTCGAGCATTCAGCTTCCTGCTGCCCAACAATTCTTCAAGGGCGACGAGTGCGGTCGCGGTATTCAGGTCGTTGCTTATTGCCGCGTCAAACCGAGCAAGAAATTTTTGGACTTCAGACCCAATCCGAACCTCTGCGTCGGGTATCGGCTTGCCGTCTGGTGCTTCGACATACATTCGCATCTGCGCGTTTTTCACGGCGAGGTTGAGACGCTTTAACCGTGTAAAGGCTGCGCCGAGACCCTCCCACGAAAACTCCAGTTCGCTGCGATAATGCGCCTGCAGGCACATCAGGCGATAGGCGAGGGGGTGGTAGCCCTTGTCGATGAGGAGCTGCACGCGCAGGAACTCGCCGCTTGATTTCGACATCTTGCCCGAGCGTTCGACGAGGAAATTATTGTGCATCCAGAAGCGCGCCCCGCTGGCGTCGCTGCAACTATGCGCCTGATTTTGCGCAATCTCGTTCGGATGGTGGATCTCGCGGTGGTCGATGCCGCCGGTGTGGATGTCGAAGGGGAAACCCAAAAGCGCTTCGGACATCACCGAGCATTCAAGGTGCCAGCCCGGCGCGCCGCGGCCCCAGGGCGAGTCCCATTCCATCTGGCGCGTTTCGCCCGCTGGGGTCTTGCGCCAGATCGCGAAGTCGGCCGGCGCCCGTTTGCCGTCGACGGGGTCGATGCGGCTCTCGCCCTCGTCGGTGCCGTGGCGCGCGAGACGGCCATAGTCGGCCACCGTCGTCGTGTCGAAATAGAGGCCGCCGTCGAGTTCGTAGCAATGCCTGTCCGCGATCGCCTTCGCGAACTCGATCATCTGCGGCACATAGTCGGTAGCGATCGACCAGTGCGCGGGCTGGCGGATGTTGAGCGCCTTGACGTCCGCCCAATAAGCCTCGGTATAATGGCGCGCGATGTCCCAGATCGACTGGGCCTTTTCCGCCGCCGCTTTCTCCAGCTTGTCCTCGCCCGCATCGGCGTCGTCGGTCAGGTGACCGACGTCGGTGATGTTGATGACATGGGTGAGCTTGTAGCCCTTGTACGACAGCGTGCGGCCGAGCGTGTCGGCGAAGACATAGGCGCGCATGTTGCCGATGTGCGGATAATTATAGACGGTCGGGCCGCAGCTATAGACGCGCGCCTCGCCGGGGTGGACGGGCTCGAAGATTTCGAGGCTGCGCGTCAGGCTGTTGAACAGCTTGAGCGGCGAGGCGGGGGCGTCGGTCATGCCGCCGCCCATGCCTTGCACCGATGCAATCCGTCAACCGAAAGGCGCGTGCGGCCCCTTAGGGCTGGTCGGTCGGCGTGGTCCACAGATCGTCGTTGCCCGCACCGGTCACCGGATCGTCGAGCAGCGGCTCGCCGGTCAGCGGATCGAGGTCGCGCATCGTGATCAGTGGCTGCGGCAGGCTGTTGCCGTCGCCATTGTCATCCTCGGCATCGGTTTCCTCCTCGATCACGTCCTGGACCGGGAAGCTGTTTTCGAAATCGAAGGTTACCGTCGTGCAGGCGGTCGGGTTGGCGATGAAACAGCCGTTGAAGGTCGAGCGCGGATCGAAGCTGCCCGCTGCGCCGCTCGCCTGTCCGCCAGCGATGGTCAGCAGCGGGATCGCGTCAAGCCCGGTGACCTGGCCATTCGGACCGAGATGCACGCCGTTGATGACGATGCGCGACGGCCCCTCGGTCAGCACGTCGAGCCCGCCGGCGCCGAAGGTCAGCCCGCGGCGCTGGCCGAAATCGGTGCCGGCACCACTGTTCTGGACATAGAAGCCTCCGACCACATCGGCGCGGATACCGCGCGCTAACAGGGCGCCTTCGTCGAGCACCACGCCGTCATTTTCGCCGAGGCGCGCGTTGATCGCGTCGATCGTCGTCGCATTGGCGACTGCGGTGATCGCCGCCTGCGTCGCGACGATGATGTCGTCGGATACCATGTTGAGCTGTCCGCCCGGCGTATTGTTGGCGCCGGTCAGGCGAACGGTGCCCTGGCCCAAAATCACTTCGAGTGCGTCGTCGGCGAGCAAGTTGAGCGCATTGGTGTCGGACAGGCCCGTCAGCTGGACATTGCCGATTACGCGCATCTTGCCGGGCGTGCGGATAGTCAACGCGCCATTGGCGCCGAGGTTCGATCCGGCAGCCCCGCCGGTCATGGTGAAGCCTGTCTCTTATACACATCTCCGAGCCCACGAGACACTGAGCGATCTC
>CAUUIU010000189.1:0-6276 GCA_963545025.1 uncultured Sphingopyxis sp.
GATCGCTCAGTGTCTCGTGGGCTCGGAGATGTGTATAAGAGACAGAGGTCTGCGTCGGCGCCGTCGGGGGCGGCGACGTAGCCCTCGGCGCCCAGCATCTCGGCCATGCGCTCGCCGTCGTAGACGTTCATCTGGCAGCCGAAGGATTTGACGTGGAATGTTTTGGGAGAGTCGGATTTCATCGGCGCGCTATAGGCGATGCCGCGCGTCGGCGGAAGGCCGAGCGATTTCGCTTGCGATGGCCGCGCGCGCAGCCTCGCTGATCATCTTGCGATCGTGGGTCGCCGCGCTCGGCAACGGCTCCAGATAATGGATCGTCAGCGGGATCGGGCGCTTGCGCGCCAGCAGCCGCTTGAAATTGTCGAGTCCGGATTCGGGATCGAGCCACGCAATGTCGCCCGCCTCCGGCCCATAGTCGAGGAACACCGGCTGGATGCGCAGATTGGGTGGCGTCGGGATCACCGCCTGGAACAGCGACGCCCGGAAAGGGAGCAGACCGTCGCCCGGCCCCGTCGTGCCTTCGGGAAACAGCGTTACCGGACGGCCGCGGGCCAAGGCGTTACGCAGGTCGTCGGTCTGGCTGTGGATTTCGCGCCGTGCTTCGCGCTGGACATAGACGGTGTGATTTTGGTCCGCGAGCCAGCCAACGAGCGGCGTCGTGCCGACCTCCGCCTTTGAGACGAAGGCCGAGCGCGCGGCGCCGCCGAGCGCGAGGATGTCGAGCCAGCTGACATGGTTCGACGCGAAGAGCACATTGCGCCGTAGCCGCGTGCCCGTCGTGCGGATCCGAAGCCCCGCGATCCATCCGACGGCGTTGAGGAAAGCCATGACCATCGGCGACGGACGGCCGACCGCGCGGTAGCAAAGATGGGGGACGATCAGGAAAAGCAGCGTCAGCACCATCAAGGTGAGACGGGCGATCGTCCGCCAGGTGATCGAGGCGCGATCAGTCGCGCTTGCGATCGATGGCGACACCATAAAGCTCCATGCGATGGTCGACGAGGCGGAACCCCAGCCGTTCGGCGATCACCTTCTGCAACGCCTCGAGCTCGGGATCGACGAATTCGATCACCTTGCCCGTTTCGACGTCGATCAGATGGTCGTGATGCGCCTCGGGCGCGGCTTCGTAGCGCGAACGGCCGTCCCCGAAATCGTGGCGATCGAGAATGCCGGCCTCTTCGAACAGCCGGACGGTGCGGTAGACCGTCGCGATCGAGATGCCGCTGTCGACCTTCGACGCGCGTTCATACAGCGTCTCGACGTCGGGATGATCTTCGGAATCCGAGATCACGCGCGCAATGATGCGGCGCTGTTCGGTGATGCGCAGCCCCTTTTCGTGGCACAGTGCTTCGAGGTCGATGGTACCGGACATGCGGGCCTTTCCTGCTTATGCAGTCGTATCTTTCATCTTGTCCCAACTGTATAGGATCGCGCCGCGCATAGAACAAGGGCGGCACCCGCCGGTCCCGCCCTTCGTTGTTCCATCCGGGGTCGACGCTGGCCGGCGTCAGGCTTTCTTGCGGCGTCCGCCGCCGCGGCCCTTGGTGCCGAGGCCGATTTCCTTTGCCAGCGCGCGACGCTTTTCGGCGTAGTTGGGCGCGACCATCGGATAGTCGGCGGGCAGGCCCCACTTCGCGCGATAATCGTCGGGCGTCAGGCCATAGTGCGTCATCAGGTGGCGGCGCAGCATCTTCAGCTTTTTGCCGTCCTCGAGGCATACGATATAGTCGGGCTTAACCGACGCGCGGATCGAAACCGCAGGTACCAGCTTTTCTTCTTCGACGGGCTGGCCGCCGAGGTTCGAAAGCGCGGCATGTACATTGTTGATCAGTACGGCGAGGTCCGAAATGGCCACGCTGTTGTTGCTGACATGCGCAGCGACAATATCGGCTGTAAGCGTGACGAGCATTTCATTGGTGTCGGCTTGGTCGGACATCGAGATCCCTTATCTTTTCATACCCAGAAGAATGGACGCGATAATCGCGCCATGCGTTCGACCCGGCATATTTATGCCATTTTGGTTCTAATTTCGCAATGCTATATCGAACGGATAAGCAAAGCTTATTTCGAACGGCGCATGGTTATCGCATCACGAACGACGTTGTCACCGCCACGATAATAAGAAGGCCGACGGCCGCATTCCGAAAAGCCGGCGTGTTCGTAAAGATGAATGGCGTTATTATCCGCCCTCATTTCAAGAAAATAATCATCGGCGCCCTGTTCTTTAGCCCAATCCTGCCAATCATCCATCAGGAGCCTGCCGATACCTCTGCCACGATCAGTCGGGTCGACAGCCAGCAACAACAACTCGCTTTCGGGACCGGCAATGCGTGCGGCCGAAAATCCGCAAGGCCGGTCGCCGTCCCACGCGAGGCAGATGCGCGCCGACGGCAGTGCGAAGAGCGTCAGCAACTGCGCCGCGCTCCATGCCTCGCCAAAGGTCGGATCGAAGGCGGCGTCCATCACGCGCATCACCGCCGACAGATCGCCGACGCGGGCGGTGGCAAGGCGGATGGGATCGTCGGTCATGCGGGGCTCATCGGTTTGGCATTTGGGGTTTGGCGTCCGGCGCGCGGCCATAGATGGGGCTGGGGTCGTTGAACAGCGAAGTTTCGGGCAAATTCAGAGCCGAACGGGCATCGGGGAGGATCGAGACCGCAGCGCCCGAGCCGCGAAGCGCGACAAAGGGCTCCGCACGGTTGCCGATCACCAGCGGATCGTCCAGCGCGATCGCTTCGGCGGGCGCCAACGAGCGCACATCGGCGCGCGGCGCAAGGTCGGCGCCGAAAGGCTGGACGAACCACTGGCCGTGCCCGCCCTCCATCACGACAAGCGCGCCGCCGGCCGCCGCGATCTCGGCGGCGGCAGTCGCGGCAACAAGCGCGAGGGTCGAAAAGCCGCGGACCGGCGTCTGCCAGCCGAGCGCTAGGCCGCGCGCCGCGGCGACGCCGATGCGCACTCCGGCAAAGCTGCCCGGACCGCAGCCCACGAGGATCGCATCGGCGCGGCCGCCACCCGCGAGTTCGGCGATCAACGGCACCAGTCGCTCGGCATGACCGCGGCCGAGAATTTCATGACGGTGGTCGACGACAACACCGCCGTCCAGCAGAGCCACCGAGCAAGCCTCACTCGCGGAATCGATGACCAGTTGCCGCATGGAGGGGTCCGGAATAGCCCGCTCAGGCGATGCTGTTGAAGCGGCCGAAGTCCGGGCGCGGGCTGCGCTCGAAAATGCTGGCCGGATCGCCATAGCCGAGGGTCGAAATGAAATTACTCTTCACCTTGGGCTGGTCGGCGAAAAAGGCCTCGTCCACCGCCGCGTTGTTGAAGCCCGACATCGGCCCGCTATCGAGACCGAGTGCGCGCGCGGCGAGGATGAAATAGGCGCCCTGCAGGCTGGAATTGCGAAAGGCGGTCACTTGGGCAAGCGTCTCGTTGCCCACGAACCAGCTCCGCGCATCGGCGTGCGGAAACAGCTCGGGCAGATGTTCGTAGAACTCCTCGTCCATCGCGACGATAGCGGTGACCGGTGCCTTCAAAATCTTCTCGGCATTGGCGGGCAGCGCAAAGGCCGCAAGCTTCTGCTTGGCCTCATCGCTCATGCACCAGACGATCCGTGCGGGCAGGCTGTTGGCGCTGGTCGGGCCGAACTTCATCAAATCCCAGATCGCGTGCAGCTGTTCTTCCGAAACCGGACGGTCAAGATAACCGTTATAGGTGCGCGCGGTACGAAACAGCTGGTCGAGAGCGCTGTCGGAAAGCGGCTCGCTCATGGGTAACTCCTCGATGAAAAAGGATCAGACGGCGTGAACGGCCGTTACCTCGGGAACATAATGTTTCAAGAGTGACTCGATGCCATTCTTGAGCGTCGCGGTCGAGGACGGACAGCCGGCGCAGGCACCCTGCATCTTGAGGTACACATTGCCCTTGTCGAAACCGCGATAGATGATGTCGCCGCCGTCATTGGCGACCGCGGGGCGGACGCGCGTCTCGATCAATTCCTTGATCTGGTCGATGACGTCGGCGTCAGCGGGATCATCCTCGAAGCCGCCTTCGCCTTCGGCTGGGACCGCAATACCCGCGGCGCTGGCCGGGTGGAACAGCGGCATGTCGGCCAGGAAATGATCCATGACGATGCCGAGCACATCGGGCTTCGCATCGCTCCACTCGGCGCCGGGCGCGATCGTCACCGAAATGAAGTCGCGGCCGAAGAAGACGCCGGTGACGTCGCCGAGCGTGAACAGCGCGGTCGCGAGCGGCGACGCCTCGGCCTCTTCGGGGCTGGCAAAATCACGGGTGCCCGCGTCCATCACGGCCCGGCCGGGCAGGAATTTGAGCGTCGCGGGATTGGGCGTCGATTCGGTTTCGATCAGCATGCGCCGCATGTGGGACGCCGCGGCGCTTTGTGCAAGGTGACAGGGATAGGCTAAGGGGCAAATATGCGCCGCTTTTCCCATTTCGCTGCCATCGACTGGTCGGGCGCCCGCGGCGCGCGCCAGCGGGGCATTGCGCTGGCGGTTGCCAGCGGCGCGGGGGCGCCGCAGCTGATGCGGGCAGGACATATCTGGTCGCGCGCCGAAATCCTGGGCTGGCTGGAGGGCGTCGCAGCGGCGGGCGAAGACATGCTGATCGGTTTCGATTTTTCGGCCGCCTTCGCCTTTGCGGACCACGGCACCTATTTTCCCCAGTGGGGCGACAGCCCGTCCGACATGCGCGCGCTGTGGGCGCTGGTTGAGCGTCTGTCGGCCGACGACCCGCATTATGAGGCGGGCGGCTTTCTGCGTCATGCCGAAGCACGGCGACATTTTCGTCACGGCCGCGGCGACGTCGGCGACTTGTTCGAGGGCGGCGCGGGTCGCCTGCGCGTCGTCGAGCAGCATCAACGGACGACCAAGCAGGCGGCAAGCGTCAGCAATTTCAACCTCGTCGGCGCGGCGCAGGTTGGCAAGGCGAGCCTTTCGGGCATGCGCCTGCTCCACCGGCTCAAGGGCCACATCCCGCTGTGGCCGGTCGATCCGGTCCCGGCGAAGGGGTCAATGATGGTCGAAATCTATACCAGCCTCGCGGCCCGCGCTGCGGGTCTCCGCGCCGGCCGCAGCAAGATCCGCGACGGCGCCGCGCTTGATACCGCGCTCGCGGCGTTCGGCTCGCCGCCATGCGGACTGGCGGGGCCAGTGAGCGACCATGCCTGCGACGCATTGCTGACCGCCGCATGGCTGCGCGCGATCGCGTCCGACTTGGCTTTCTGGCACCCGTCTCCCTTGACCGAAGCGCTGGCGAAAACCGAAGGCTGGACCTTTGGCATCATTTGAAGCAAAGGGCCCTAAGAGCCGGCTTAGCTCAGTTGGTAGAGCACCTGATTTGTAATCAGGGGGCCGCGGGTTCGAATCCTGCAGCCGGCACCATGAACAACCGATCATTGGTTTCCAACGCGGTCGCATCATCACGCAACCGCCTGCATCTCCTCTCGGCTTACTCCTGAAGGATAGACGGGGTCATCAAGGCTTTCGCCGCCCGAAACGGGCGGGCATATCCGGTCTGGGGTCTGGGCGCCGGCGCGCATTGCGCCGGCTATCGAGCGTCGCAGGACGCGGGGGCAAATCGATGAATAAACCCGATATCGTGGCCAGCATTGCCAAGCCGGTTTTCGGATCGCCGGCGCCTTGGTTCAAGGGCCGCGTTCTCAACGGGAACCCGCAATATACCTTCCACACCGTCGCTGGGCGCGTGATTGTCCTTTTCTTCATGGGCTCGGCCGGGCATCCCGGAGTAAAAGCCGCGCTCGACACGCTGATGGCCGCAGCCGACCGCTTCGACGACGTGCAATGTTCCTTCTTCGGCGTGAGCTGCGATCCGGCAGACGAACGCGCGGGTCGGATCAAGCAGCGGCTTCCCGGCGTTCGCTATCTGCTGGACGGGGATCGGGCGATCAGCACCGCTTACGGCGCGTGCAACGGCGACGCGGCGCGCTATGAACCCCATGTTGTGGTTCTCGATCGCCAGTTGCGGGTCGCGGCGCGCTATTCTCTGGCGCAAGCAGGCGACGCCATCGCGTCGGCAGAACGTCTGATCAACGCACCCGCGCCCGACGATTGGGCGCCCGTCCTTCTGATCCCCCGCGTGCTGGAGCCAGCGATGTGCCGCAAGCTGATCCAGCTTTACGAACAGAATGGTGGCAAAGATTCAGGTTTCATGCGCGACGTCGACGGGAAAACGGTCTCGATCATCGACCTGTCTCTTATACACATCTCCGAGCCCACGAGACACTGAGCGATC
>CAUUIU010000190.1:0-6254 GCA_963545025.1 uncultured Sphingopyxis sp.
TACACTTCTAGCTTCGTCGGCAGCGTCAGATGTGTATAAGAGACAGAGGTCACATAGCTGACCGATCCGCGCGCAGCATGGCTGGCGACGTTCGGAATGCGGCCGAGCCGGTCGGGCGACGCCATCGCGATGAGCGCGATCTGCGGCGCCAGCTTCTCGACCCGGCTGTGATTATAGACACCGCTGAGCTCGAACGTCAGCGAAGGCATCGGACGGACCGCGAGCGCACCCGAGACGCTGGTGATGCGCCCGTCGCCGATATTCGCCGTCGTCGGGAAACCATCGCCATCGATGAAGTCAGCCTGGATATCGCGCCAGTCGCTGTGCGAGACCGAGACGCTGGCGTCGAAGGGCGTGTCGCCGCGCTGCCCGATGCGCACCCCTGCCTCCCAGGTGCGAACCTGATCGTTGCGGAAACGCCGGACGAAGTTGCGGTCGACCGCGAGCCCGCCGGGGCGGAAGCCCTCTTGGTAGCGCGCATAGAAGCGCAGATTGCGCAGCGGCGTCGCGAGCAGCGAAAAGGACGGCAGCAGGTCGGTTTCGGTGCGGGATGCGGTTGTCTCGCGCCCGGCCTCGATGACGGCGAAGGGCACGCCTTCGGCGCTGCCGCCAAGCCGGGCGCGCGACAGGCGAAGGCCGCCGGTCGCGATCAGGTCGGGCATGATCGCGACCGTCGCCTCGGCATAGCCGGTGATTTCGGTGATCTCGTTGATCACACCCGGAACGACCGCGCGCAGATTGCCGAAACCGAACTCGCGCTGCTGACGCGCGCGATTGTCGATGAAGCTGGCGCCGACCACCCAGCCCAAGCCGTTATGATAGGGGCGCGACAGGCGGTTCTCGCTGACGAACATGCGCGTCTTATTATGCTGATCAAGCACGCGCGGCATGTCGCCGAGAAGCGTGACATCGCGCGGCGCGAAGAGGCGGACGACATCGACCGTCCCGACGATCGGTGCCGCGGCGTTGCCACCGCCGGGCAAGGTGATTCCCGGTTCGGGTTCGGGAAGGCTGGCATCGAAGCGCTCGAACAATCGGTGATCGATAAAGGCGTTGGACGACTGGAAATGCAGGTCGTCCCAATCCTTCATCACGACGATGGTGCCCATGCCGTAACGCGCCTTGGCATTTTGCTCGACCATCGAATTGAGGCTGAGCGGCGGCGCGTCCTTGTCGGCATATTGGGCGTCGTCGGCGGTAATTGACTGATAGACGCCGCCGACATCGATGGTCCAGTCGTCGCCGGCATCGAAGCGGAAGGTGCCGCGCCCGCCACGGATATGGGTGCGGTTGATGTCGTTCTGGCCGCGCAGCGGATTGTCGATATAGCCGCCGTCGGTGATCATATAGCCGACGAGCCGCAGCGCATGGCCATTGT
Source organism: uncultured Sphingopyxis sp. (assembly GCA_963545025.1). Lineage (GTDB taxonomy): Bacteria > Pseudomonadota > Alphaproteobacteria > Sphingomonadales > Sphingomonadaceae > Sphingopyxis. The sequence continues at coordinate 1,379 of CAUUIU010000190.1, forward strand.
CGCCGACCGGCACGTTGACGATGCCCGCAATGTCGCCACCGGGGTCGCCATGCTGGGTCAGCGACAGGCCGGCGATCGCCTGCAGCGTCATGTTGCGCGGGTCGGGCGCCTTGGGCACGGTGCGGATGATCCCGCCCAGCGAGCCCGCGCCATAGAGCGTGCCCTGCGGCCCTTCGAGAATTTCGACGGCATCGATGTCGTAGAGGCGCAGGTCGGGGTCGGGTGCGTTGTACGACAGGCGGATATCGCCGAGATACTGGCCGACTGTCGCCTGCGTCGGGCCGGTGAAGCTGGAATCGGCGATGCCGCGGATGAACAGCTTGTTGCGCCCCGATCCGAGATGGGTCGAGGATACCGTCGCAACGCGCGACAGGATCGATTCCATCCCGCGCTCGCCGCCAAACGCCAAATCGCCGCCATCCAATTGGGTGGCGACGCCCGCGAAGTGCGAATAGGGTAGGTCGGTCTTGGAGGCCGTGACGATAATTTCGTCCTGCGCCCCGGCGACCATCTCCTGGTCCGGCTCTCTGGCCCTTGGCTGGAACACCTGCCGCGGTGGAGGCGGGCGATAGACGGCGCGTTGCGGTGCCTTGCGCTCGATTCGCCAGCTTGTCGCGCTGACCCGCACTGCCCTCGCGTCGGTCCCTGCGAGCATCCGCCGGATCGCCTCGTCGATACTCATCCGCCCGCGCACATGTTTGACGCGCGCATCCCATAATTTGGCATCGACAACGCTGATGCTCACGCCGGCCTGGCGGCTCAGCGCCGGGAGCGCGCTCGACAGACGGCCGCGCGGCACGTCATAGGCGCGCTCTTCGCCGGCGCTGGCCTGAGTGGGCAGGCAAAGCACCACGGCGGTGGCGATCGCAAGGGAAAGCCGCCCCCGCATCGTCAGCGCGTCAACACCCAGCGGTCGCCCTGCCGCTCGGCGCGGGTGCCCGACAGGGCGGCGAGGTCAGCGATCGTGCGGCTGCGGTCCTTGTCGATGATCAGCGCGCCGCGGAACGACAGATCGGCGGCGGCGGGCGCGACGGTTATCTGCATACCGGTCGTACGCTCCAGATCCTCGGCCACGACACCGAGCGGTGTCCCGCTATAGACGAGCAGGCCGTTGCGCCAGCCGCCCACGTTGGCGACATCGATCGGGCGGACCTTGGGCGGGGAACCGTCGCCGTCGCGCGCCTCGATGCCCTGACCTGCGTCAATGCGAACTTTGTCGCGGTCGGGGTTGTAGAGCACCACGCCTTCGGACACCGCGACCGACGTTTCGCGGCCGCGGCGCACGACGTTGAAGGCGGTGCCGAGGTCGACGATCCTTGCGTCGCCGGTTTCGACGACGAAGGGATCGCTTTCGCGGTGGACGACATGGAACATCGCCTCGCCCGATTCCAGTCGGGCGAAACGCGGGCGATCCTCGTCGAGGGTGACGACCGAGGCACCATTGATCTCGATCCGCGAGCCGTCGGCGAGATCGACCGTGCGATGCTCGCCGGCGTCGGTTTCGATGCGGTTCGGATCGCCGAAGAGGCCGATGTTGGGCAAGGCGAGGGCGGCCACCAGCGCCGCCGCGATCGCGCCGCCAAACCAGCCGCGCCGCGAAATCGGGCGTGACCTTTCGATCGGCACGATCACCGACGGGCGGGGCGTACGAGGCAGCGCATCCAGATCCTGATCGAGGCTGGCGACCGCGTCATAGACATCGGCATGGGCGGGATCTTCGGCCAGCCAGTCGGCGAAGCCGTCCCAGTCGGTGAAATCGGGATCGCGCTGGCGAATGACCCAGTTGATCGCTTGCGCTTCGGCAGCACCGTTCATGTCAGGACGCATCGAACTGCCTCCTGAGCGCAGCGAGGAGCGAATAGACTTTGCGCAGGTCCGCCTCGACGGTGCTGAGACTGATGCCCATTTCGGCGGCGATGTCGCGCTGCGTCTGACCGTCGACGCGGAAGCGGCGGAAGATGCGCGAGGGGCGGGCGCCGGCATCGTCGATCGCCTGTTCGACGATCGACAGCTGCTGGCGCGCGATCAGCGAGGCTTCGGCCGACGGTTTCTGGACCTGCGCGGCTTCGCTCCATGCCTGATCACGCAGTTCGCGCTGGCGCGACGAGCGATAACGGTCGAGCATCAGATTGTTCGCGGCGCGCATGATATAGGGGAGGGGATCACCGATGGGTCCGACAGGGCGTTCGGTCAACCGCATCCACAGATCCTGGAACAGATCTTCGGCCAGATCGCCCGCGCCGCGAACCTGCAGGAATCGGACGATGCGGCCGCGATTGGCCAGCAATACGCCCTCGATGCCTTGCACGGCGTCGCTATGGTCGGTCGCCTCGTTCATGGATTGCTTGCTTTGGAACGCCGTCTTTTGCTGTTCGGCGCCGCCCCCGCGGTCACCATAGGCCCCCCTGATGACGCCGTCATATAGCGCCAAAGCGCGGCCGTGCAACCGCAGCGCATACGTAGATGCACTGGCCGGCGTCGGCGGAGCTTTCGAGAGGGGAATGGCGAGTGCAAGCATCAGTTTCTTCGTTTTTGACCCTTGGCAAGGGGGAAGCAAGTATGTGGAGGGCTGCTTCCCCCTTGCTGCGAGGCCGGCCAGGGGGGCTAGAGGCCGACCCGCAGGGTCGCACGGAACGCCCAAGCCATGTGGCTCTGTTGTTCCTCTGCGGACAATTCACCACCGACCTGGAAGGCCGAGTTGCCAACGATGCCGCGCAGACGGCCGATCCAGCCGCTCGTGCGTTCGTCGGGGGTGAGGATGAAAGGAGTGCCGTCCTTGAACGACGCCGTGGTAACACCGAGGTTGCCGCTGACGATCTGGCGACGGCCGCCTTCGAGTTCGAAGCGCGTCCAGCCATCATATTCGTCGGCGCCGCCGAAATCGAGGCCGACCGCGACCGTGCCGCTGACGGCGAGTTCGTCGCTGTCACGGCCGAGCACGGTGAGGTCGAGCGAGTCGCCGCCGCCGGTTTCGGTGTAGCCGTCTTCCTTCAGCTTGTAATAATCGACCGCGACCGTCGGGCGGATCGAAAGGCCACCGGCGCGCGTGTCGTAACCGACCGAACCCGACGCCGAATAGAGCGTCGCGTCCCATTTGCCGCGGATCGTCTCGTCGATATCGTCGGCGCCGTTTTCGGCGCGGAAGCTGCGCGTTCCCTTCAGGCTGATCGGCGCGCCTGCGACGCGGGCGTGGGCGAGAAAGCCGTCGGACTGGAGCCGCCAGTGCAGCGCGCCTTCCCACTGGCTCGAGCTCACCTCATTCTCGTTGGAGGCGTTGCCGTCCTTGCCGCTGAGGTAAGCGACCGAGCCGCCGAAGTTGCCGAGGTTGGTTTCGATTTCGGCGCCGAGCGAGATGCCCCAGCCCGTCACGTCATAACCCGCAGTGTCGCCGACGCTCTTCGACGTGCCCCAAACGGCCTGGTTGACCCAGTAACCCCATTTGCCTTCGTCCTGGAACGGAGCGTTGGGATCCTGGAGGAAGCGCGACAGCGCGCGCGAGCCCGAAGTGACGGTTTCGAACACGCCGCCCTCATGCTCGGGGAGCATCTGGCCGAGCTGGCCGCGGAACTGTTCGCCGTCGGTGATGCTGAGAAACACGTCCTCGATGGCATCGTCACCCGTCAGAGCGTCGATCACCGCGTTGAACGCGCCGGCTTCGGAGCGGTTGAGGCCGAGGTCAGCGATGCTTTTGCGCGACACGTCGACGATCAGCTGGTTGGCGTTCGACGTTAGCGTACCCTTGTACAGGAAGGGCAGGAGCGTCGACGAAGCGGTGAGATTGTTCGTGCCGGTCAGGGAGCCGGCGGTCAGCACGACATGCTGACCCTCGGCATCCTCGATGCTCGACATCTTCAGCAGCAGCTTCGATTCGGTACCGAAGCTGGCGTTGCCCGCCACCGTCAGCGCCGTGCTGTTTGCGCCGAGCGTCACTCCAAGCGCGCCCTTGTCGGTAACCGCGAGCGAAGCGATCGTCGCCGAGCCGACGACGTCGAAGGTGCCGCCGCTGACTGAGACGCCAAGGCCTCCAGCGTTGGCGATCGTGCCGGTGAAGCGCGAGGTGCCGCCAATCGTCAGCGTGTCGGCGCCGCCGCCGAAGTCGGCGGTTCCGCTGAACACCGAGGTGCCGGTCAGGGCGATCGTATCGCTGCCAGCGCCGAAGCGTGCCGCGCCGTCATAGATGGCGTCGCCCGACATCGACAGGCGGTTGTTGCCCGCACCAAAGAAGCTGTCGCCCTTCACCGTACCATCGGCGATGTCGAAGACATCGTTGCCGGTGCCGAAACGGACGTCGCCGACGATCGTCGGGGCGGTGATGCCCGCGCCGACGGCGGTCTGCTTGACGGTTGCACCGCCGGCGTTGGCCGACAGGTCGATCGCGATATTGTTGTCCGATGAGGCGAGCGCGCCGGTGGCGCTGATCGTGCCGCTGTTTTCGACGACATCGACATTACCCGACAGGTCGACGATGCCACGCGCAATGCCGTTATCGCCGCCGGTCTTGGCCCCGATCGTGCCGCTGTTGCGGATCAGCGGAACGTCGCCGCCCGCGTCTATCAGGATGGCGGTCGCGACAGCGCTGGCGGAGTTGCCGGCAGACGTCGCCTCGATCTTGCCCGCGTTGCGGATTTCGGGGGTCGTCGCGCCGCTGCCGATGCGGATCGCTGTCGCCGCGACATCCTTCGACAGGGCTGCGACCGAGCCGTTGATACCGATGCCGCCGGCGATGTTCACATTGCCGCCAAGGCCGCCGATCTGGATCGCGTTGCCGGCCTTGCCCGCATAGAGGCCGTTTCCGGCGACCAGCCCGTCGATGATCAGCCCGAGGCCGGTTCCCGTGCCTTGCACTGCGCCGATGGTGACGTCGCGGCCCGCCGCG
>CAUUIU010000191.1:0-6192 GCA_963545025.1 uncultured Sphingopyxis sp.
ACACTTCTAGCTTCGTCGGCAGCGTCAGATGTGTATAAGAGACAGCCCACATAGCGCTTCTCGAAATATTGCTGAACAAGGCTCCGCCGGACCCGCTTGCCGCGCTCGGCGAACCGCGCGTCAGGCCCGGCGGCTTCGGGCTGATCGACGAGAGCGATATCAAGCTACGCGAAGCGGCTGAGAGCTATGGTGCGGGCGCGATATTCACCGGCGTCGGCGGCGATAATCTTTTCGGCTATATCATCTCCGCGGCCCCGGTGGTCGACGCGCTGCGCTTTGCCGGGATCGGCGCGGCCTGGCGAGCGGCCTCCGACCTTGGGCGCCTCACCAACACCCATATGCTCGACGCATGGCGCTTCGCTATCAGGCGCCTTCTGAAGCAGCCTCCGCCCTGGCCGCGCGATGAGCGGTTCCTGGCTAGCCGTCACGCTTCGACGAAACCCGAACACCCCTGGTTTGCCGATGCGTCCGCCGCCAGCGAAGGGCAGCGTGCCTATGTCGGCATGTTGATGCGCATCCTGCCCTTTCTCGACGGTTATGACCGCTCTTTTCATGTGCCTGTGATCGCGCCGCTGCTTTCGCAGCCATTGGTTGAATACGGCCTCGGTATTCCGGTCTGGCAATGGTCGGCTGGCGGGCACGATCGCTCGCTAGCGCGTAAGGCTTTCGCCAACGATCTTCCGGCGCTTGTTTTACAGCGCCGAACGAAGGGAGGGCTCGAATCGCTGTTTGTGCCGGCCTATGATCGAAACCGCGCGCATCTGCGCGACTTTTTGCAGGAAGGACTGCTAGCGGCGTTCGGCATCATCGATTGTGATGCCATTGGCACCGCGACCGCGCGCCCCGCCGGCGCGCTCGACAATGACTATGTTCGCATATTGCAACTCGTCGACATGGAGAGATGGGCGCGTTCGATTGCAGAAGCGCCGGCCTCTGGCGGCCAATAGCCCGTGCCGGACGTCCGCCGGGAACGGACGCCCGGCACGAACCTATGGCGCGGGATGTTGCAAGGGATGCCCCGCGCGCAATGCGCGCCAGCGCGCATATCGAGCCTGCTTTTGAGGGTTTGGATCCTCGAAATCCGCCAGCCAGAATTTATACCAGTCGAGGTTGCGCGCATTGACCGCATATTGATGCACAGGTTGGGTCTTGATGTGAGGCTCGTCGGCAAAGACGAAGAGCTCGGCGGGCTTTCCGGCCCGTTTGAGGCGCGTGTGAAACTCGATGACCAATCTGGCCTCGGCTTCGGGAAGTTGCATCAGGAGCGGGGTGTCGAGCGCGGCGGCATCGCTTGTCGCCGAAAGTCGCTTCCAGCCCTCGGGATCGGTGTCGGGATCCCCGAGGGCCCAACGGTTCGCCAGCGTGTCGGGTATACCGCTGCCGGGCAGCGCATTGGCCCAATAGAAATGGGGTTCGAACTGCGCCGACGAGAGCGTCGCGGCGGCGAAGCGATCCGACTTGCGGATCGCCCAAAGGGCGACCTGCGATCCGAAGCTGAGGCCGCCAATGCCGACATGCCGGGGATCGACGACGCGGTCCGCGGCGAGCGTATCGATGGCGGCGGAGATGCCCGAAAGCGCTAAATCATATTCTGCCTCCGCCTTGGAGAATTTGCCCTGGGCCTTTCGAATGCAGAGAACCGCGATCCCGGCGTCCGTGAGGGGCAGCATCGGGATCTCGTCGCCGACCCCGCCCTTCAAAAAGCCGTCGCAGTGGTAATATTGAATCACCAGCGGGACGGGGGGCGCGGTGCGTGCGGGGCGCAGGAGGATGCCGGTGAATTTTTGCCCACCGGCGATCGACCAGGACATAGGCGTGGCCTTCGTGGCGATCTTGCGCCGCAAATCAGCATTGGGGTCCGCCAATAATTTCCGTGCTCCGCCGTCATAGTCGATGCGAACGAGGCTGGGCGGCGAGATGGCCGAAGCCTCGGCGCAGACAAGGAAGGCGGACCCGATCGCGCAGCGCTCGGGATTGAACGGCGAGAAGGGCGCCCCTTCTGTGATCGCGAGCCGTTCAGGCACTTTGCCATTCAGACGCCACACCGAAATCGTCTCTTCGGATCCCGGACTGGCCTCGAAGAGCAAAAGCGCTTTGCCGTCGGGGCGCCAGCCAAGTGCGCGGAGCCGGGGGGACGCACAGGCCGCGATATCGCATTCGAGAGGTGGCTGACTGGGCTGCGACACTGCAACCCGGGTCTTGCCGCTATCGCGAACGATCCTTGCTTCCGCGCCATTGGGGGCGATGACATGCTGCCCGATCGTCGATGTTCGCGGCATCGAACGATGGGGATTGCCGGTCCCTCCGACCTCGGCCGATTTTTCCGTCAGCGGCGTGTCCGCGAGGAGGCGTACGCGTTCGAACCATCCTCCCCGTAGCCGCTGCATGACCCGCTTCCCGTCGACGATCGCGCCGCCGGCGAACGGCTGCATGACATCGACCGTTGGATCGACGAGGACCCCCTCATCATAGGCTCGTTTTTCCGCCGCCGCGATTTGGGTTCGCGTCGCGCCGACATGATAGATGACGCGGCGACCATCGTCCGCCAACCGGAAATCGACGATGTCGGCAGGATCGGAAATCGCGAGCCGGGCCTTGCCGCCCATGCGCCACGACCACACGCCGACCGCGCCGTCCTGCATCGCAAGAAAGTGGAAGCCTTTCGAATCCGCGTCCCATATGGGCGCATTCTCGATCAGCGTGCCGGCAAAGCTGAACCTCGCCGCGCCTCCATCCGCGACGCGGCGATGGTCGCCGCCATTGACCCCAACGATATGCCAGCCAAGTGCAACGCGGTTTTCGGCCACCGAAGGCTCGCTCACACGATAGGCAGCCCAGCGGCCGTCGGGCGATATGGTGACGCCGCTGATGTCGCGTGTCGCCACAATATCCTCGACGGTGACGAGCGGCGTGGCGGCGGCCATCGCCGCCGCCAGCATCACCATGTTACGATCCCCTGCAGCGCGATCGTTCGCCCTACAGCGCTCGCCTGCTCGGGGTCATAGCCGAGTACCGAGGTCGCCGTTCTGAAAAGGACATAAGGCGGGTCCCGATCGAAGAGATTGTTGACGTTGAGTGCCAGGCGGAAGGCTCGCCCACCTGGAGCGCCAGCGATGCGCGCGCCGAGCTGGAGGTCGAATGTCGTCCAGCTCTTCACCTTTTCGGCAGGCGTCGCGGTCTGGTTGCGATAACCCGACATATGGAGCAGCGACAGCCCGCCGTCGAAGGGCCCCGCCTCGAAGCCGAGGCGACCGCGCAGGCGGAGCTTCACGGGATTGCCAAGCGTCCCGACCGCGTTGATCGCTGGCGCGGAGCGCGTGACCTGCTGGTCGATGCTGAACAGGCGAGATCCGCCCAGCGAAAGCGTGAGCGCGCCATTCGGAATGGAATGGCGGTAGGAAGCGTCGAAATCCAGGCCGCGGATCGTCACCCGCGACAGGTTGAAAGTTCGCGCATCGGCGATGACCTCGATATCCGAAGCTTGGACACCGAGCGGATTTCTGAGGTTCGGATTTGCGAAATAGGCAGCGACCTCCGCCGGGTCGGGCGTCTCGTCGACAAGCTCGCCATAGACATCCCGCCGTGCGAGGAAGTTGAAAATATCGAAGGAGGCGCTCGCGATACGGTCGCGATAGGCAATGTCGAACCAGGTGGCTGAAAGCCTCAACCCCGGCAGGGCGACGGGTTCGAGGTCGACGCCCGCCGTCCAGCTCGTCGCCTTCTCGGGGCCAAGGTCGGGACGGAAACCAAGTAGCGCGAGCGCCAGCGTCTGGCCGGTCGGCGATTGAGGATCGGGCAGATAGACGGGCTGGTAGGTCGCATTGGCGGCGCCGACCAGTTCGGTGAAGAAGGGTGCCCTGAAGGAATGGCCATAGGAGGCCCGGACCACCACGCCCCGAACGGGCGTCCAGCGCAGACCCAGCTTGGGGTTGCTCGTGCTGCCGACGTCCGAATAATCCTCATGGCGTCCGGCGAGCGACAGCTGCAGCGCACCCGGGAGGCTCGTCCCTGCATCGAAGATGGGAATTACCAACTCGCCATAAAGGGCTCGAACCGTGCGCTTGCCCGGAAGCCCGGGCAGGCGCGAGGTGGTTGTGCTGTTACCGAAGAGGTCAAAGACCGACGTATAGTCGAGGCGTTCGCCGCGAATCTCGGCGCCGGCGGCGAGTTTCACTGTGCCGGCGGGAAGATCGAACAAACTGCCGTCCGCGCGCAGAGCCGCCGTCCAGACTCGCGAGCGCACCCGCGAGACAAGGCCGCCGCGAAGTCTGTCGACAAGCGCCGGATCATTGACCGCGCCGTCTCCGAACACGTTCAGCGCTGTTGCCGGGTCGGATAATACGAGCGCCTCGGAGCGGCGCGTGATGTGGATGATATTGATGTCGTCGGCGCGCTCGCGCTGCAGGCCGTAGCCGCCGCTGATCTCGAGCGACCAGTCGCCAACATTGGCGCGTGCCCCGCCTGAGAGGTTGAGGGCGCGCGCTCTACCGCGCGCGCCCTCGGGACCGAAATCGGCCGACGGGTCGTAGAATACCGTGATCGGCTGACCGGTGCCGATCGGATCGACATAATAGGGATTGGCGCTCGTGACGGTGACGGGAACGGGTCCGAACCGGCGCTGGTTCACACGGTAACGCCTGTCCGCATAGAGACCCCGCGCAAAAAGGGTGATCGCCCCGATCTCCTGTTCGGCTGAGGCATAGAAGCTGAGGCTGCGTTGGCGCGGCAGGATGTCGACGAGCCGCTGCGCGTCGGCGCGATTGAAGCTCCCCTCGATCAGATCGGCCGCGGTGAGGCCCCGCCCGTCCTGTCCAGGGGGAATTGCGAAAACGCGGCCATTGGCGGCAAGGATCGTCCCGGGATTGGCGAAATTCGACCGAAGGTCGGGGCCGCCTACGGGGCGCAGATCTTCGCTGGTGAAGCGCCGCTTCGTTGCGGGCAGGTTGCCGCGGCTGTAATATTCGGCGGCGAGTACGAGGTGACCGCTGTTCCATTTTTTGCCGAGCAGCTGGGCGATCTGCATCTCGCTGAAATCGCCGTCCGCCGTCCCGGCTCGCATGCGCGTCTCCGCACCTTCGAAGCGATTGCGGAAGCGAAGATTGACGACGCCTGCTACCGCGTCCGAACCGTAAATGGCCGACGCCCCGTCGGTCAGTATCTCGATACGGTCGATCGCGGACGAGGGGATCAAGGAGAGATCGGTAAACGCACCCCAGGCACCGCCCATGGCCGGGCGAACGCCGTCGAACAGGGTGAGCGTAGAGGCGCTGCCAAGACCGCGCAAATTGATCCCCGACCCGAAGTTGAGATTTGTGTTCGCATTGCCTCGCGCGGTCGCGCCAAATGTCGCCTCGCCGGGGCCACCTGAAAAATTCTGCGGGATGGTTTGAAGATAGTCGGCGAGCGTCGAGCGCCCGCTCCGGTCAAGCGCATCGCGATCCACGATCGTCACGGGTGAGCCGACCGGACCGGCTCCGCGAATGCGCGTACCGGTGACGATAATCTGGGCATCATCACTCTGCTCGGTCCCGCGAGTTGCCCAACGTTCGGCGAACTTGTCGCCCTTTCCCTCGCGAATGACGAGCGTACCGTCCACGCTTTCGGCGACCAGTCCGGTGCCGGCCAGAAGCTGCGCCAGGGCCGCATCGGCGGTGAAGGTACCGCTGACCCGGGCGCTTTTTTTGCGCGCCACAATCTCGGAATTGGCGATGACGTCCCGGCCCGAAAGCTCGGAATATTGCCGCAAGGCGTCCGCCAGATCCTGCGGCGCGATGTCATAGCTTTGTTGGCCCGTCTCAGCCGAGGCGGCGGGCACTGAAAGCCCAATCGTCGCAGCCGTCGAAGCCAGTATCGCTGCCAGAAGTCTCACTCTCATCTTTCCCTCCCGCGCGGCCGTGATGGCCGTCTGGAAGGGCGAGACGAGGCCGGCTGAATTATCCCCCCGTTTTTTTTCGGGACAAAATGATGGCTCCGCCACTCTCATGGGCCGAGAGCCCGAAAACCGCGCTGAGCTTGCGCGCGAGCGACGCGCTGTCGGTGACAACGAACCGGCCCGTGACCTCAAGCGATCCGAGCGCGGGATCGGCCAGCCGGATCGGATTGCTGTTCACCCGGTTTGCTTGATCGATGACCTCGCTGAGCGGCAATTTGTCGGCGACGACCCGAGGTGTCGGTGGGATGTTCGCCACGGGC
>CAUUIU010000192.1:0-6162 GCA_963545025.1 uncultured Sphingopyxis sp.
CTACACTTCTAGCTTCGTCGGCAGCGTCAGATGTGTATAAGAGACAGATCCGGTGTGGGACCGCCGTCTCGCGAGCGGCGACCGCGGCATCGCGCAGCTGATTCGCCGCTGTCAGCCCGTCGTCGGCCACGCAATCCTGCTGCCCTTTGCGGAGGCCTATTCGGTCGTTGCCGAACTGCTCGCGCGGGCGAGGCCGGGCGACGAGGTCGACCAGAAGGCTTTGCTCGAAGCGGCGCTGGTCGAAGGGCGTCAGGCCTATCTGCTGCGCCGGATCAGCAGCGAGGCGGCGATCGGCAAGCTGCTCTTCGAAAACGGCCTGTCGCTGATGCGCCACATGGGCCTCGCCGAGCCCGCGACCCCCGATAGCCTCAAGGCGCGGCGCGCCTTGCTCACGGAACTTCGCGGGCTCGCCAACGTCATGGAAACGATGCGCCTGTCGACAACGGCGCTCGCCGACACATTGCCCGGAGGATCGGATGCTTAAACAGCTCAGCGCGCAGGACGCCCAGTTCCTCTACACCCAGACCGCGAACAATCTGACGCATATCATGGGTGTCTATATCTACGACCCCTCCACCGCGCCCGGTGGCTTCGTGCGTTTCAAGGACATCATCCGCCACGTCGAAAGCCGCGTCGACAGCTCGCCCCTGTTCAAGCGTCGGCTCCACCGGCTGCCGTTCGACATGGACCATCCTTATTGGGTCGAGGACGAGCATTTCGATATCGAGGCGCATATGAGCCATGCGCGCCTGCCCGAACCCGGCGACTGGCGGCAATTCTGCATCGCGGTCGCGCGCTATTTCTCGAAGCCGATGGATATGCACCGGCCGCTCTGGGACATCTATATTATCGAGGGGCTCGACCGCATTCCCGGCATCCCGAAGGGCAGCTTCGCGATGCTCCACCGCGTCCATCACGCCGCGGTCGACGGCGCCTCGGGCGCGCACGCCTTCATCGCGATGAGCGACATCGATGCCAAGGGCACACCCGCAATCCCCGCGCCGCCGCCGGCGGAAGACCTCGGCCGGCCGCCGTCGAGTGCCGAGACCGTCACGCGCGCCTGGTCGGCGTCGATGCAGTCGCCGGTCAAATTCATGAACGCGCTGCTCAAAATGTCGCCCGCGCTCGTCACGGCGGCGCGCAAGACGATGATGACCGAGGGCGGCATGACCGCGGGCGTTCCCGAAACGCGCTTCAACGTGCCGGTGGGCCCGCACAAGATGTTCGACGCGACGACGGTCGCGCTGGCCGATGTCGCCGAAATCCGCAAGAAAGTCCCCGGCGCCACGGTCAACGACGTCGTGCTGACCACCGTCGGTGGCGCGCTGCGCAAATATCTTGCGAAGCACAAGGAGCTCCCGAAGGAGAGCCTCGTCGCTGTCGCGCCGATCAATTTGCGCGGCAAGGGCGGTAAGGCGTCGACCCCCGGCAACCAGGTGTCGGCGATGAGCGTGCCGATCCGCAGCGACATTGCCGACCCGCTCGATCGTCTCGCCGCGGTCCGCGACTATACGGTCGAGGCAAAGGAGGCGAAGGCGGGCATCAGTGCGCGGGTGATGACCGACCTCACTCAGCATATTCCGGGTGCGACGATGGCGGCAGTGGCGCGGATCATCACCAGCGAACGTTTCGCGGTGCGCGGGACCAACCTCTTCATCTCGAACGTCCCGGGCGCGCAGGTGCCGCTCTATCTGGCGGGCGCGCAGCTGGTGCAGCAGCACGGCATGGCGCCGCTGGCGAACAATATGGGGCTGTTCGTCGCGACCCCCAGCTACAACGGCCGCATCGCCTTTTCGATCATCTCCGAACGCGCGGTGATGCCCGACATCGCCTTTTTCCGCGAGTGTATCGAGGAAAGTTTCGCCGACCTTGTGGCCGCAGTGCCCGGGCCCGATAAGCCCAAAGCCGCTACGGCAAAGCCGAAACCGGCGCCCAAGCCCAAACCGAAACCGAAAGCCGTCGCGAAACCAGCCGCCAAGCGCCCCGTGAAACCGGTTGCTAAAGCGAACGCAACCGGCAAGACTCGCAAAAAATAAACCATGTCCTGCAGGAACACTGAATGCTTTTCACCCCGACGCTCAGCGCCGACCGCGATCTTGTGACCGCCCCCGACTATATCGCCTGGGCCAAGGCGGCCCGCGAACATGACAAAAAATCGGGCCTACAGGCGTGGCGCGACGCCGACGAAAGCAAGCATTTCGACTATAAGGCGATCCGGGCGCGGCTCGAAAAGCTGCGCAAGCTGTCGGCTGCGGGTGACGTCAAGGGGCTGCTCTTCGTCCTCAACGAAGGCATCCACGGCAATATCGACGGCATGGGGCACGAGCGGCTGTATCAAAAGGCGCGCTTCGGCACGAAGAAGCTGATCGAGGATTATGTCGCCGAGGTCGTCGCCTCGCTCGACAAGATCGCGGCCGCGCGCGGTATCACCCGCGAGGAAAAGCGCGACTTCTTCCGCCGCGCCCAGCATTGCTACGGTCGCTCGGCGCTGCTGCTCTCGGGCTCGGGCAGCTTCCTCTTCTTCCATATCGGCGTGGTGAAGGCTTTGTGGGAAGAAGGCGTGCTGCCCGCAATCATGTCGGGCGCCAGCGGCGGGTCGATCGTCGCGGCGGTCGTCTGCACGCGCAAGAACGCCGACATCGGCGCCTTCCTCGCAAGCGAGCGTCTCGCCAACCCCGATCGCGATTCCGACGGGCGGCGCCTCGCGCCCGACGAGGTGCGCGAGCGCCTCGCGGACCTGATCCCCGACCTGACCTTTCAGGAGGCCTATGAGGTCAGCGGCCGTCATCTCAACGTGTCGGTCGCGCCCGCCGAAAAGCATCAGAACGGCCGCCTGCTCAACGCGATCACCGCGCCCAATGTGCTGATCCGCGAGGCGGTGCTCGCGTCGTGCGCGGTGCCCGGCGTCTTTCCGCCGGTGATGCTGATGGCGCGCGACGACAAGGGCGAGCGTATTCCCTACCAGCCCGATCGGCGCTGGGTCGACGGGTCGGTGACGCACGATATCCCGACCAAGCGGCTCGAACGCCTCTATGGCGTCAACCACCATATCGTCAGCCAGGCGAACCCGATCGCGCTGCCCTTCGCGACCGACACGCGGAAGCAGATGGCGCCGATCGAGGCCATTCAACATGCTTCGATGACGACGTTCAAGGCGTGGCTGAACGCGAATATGGTCATTTTCCAGAAGCCGCTCGAATGGGTGCCGCCGATCAACAGCCTCGCCAACATGGCGCGATCGGTGATCAATCAGGAATATACCGGCGACATCAACATCATCCGTCCGCCCAAATTCTGGTCGCCGACGAAGATCCTGTCTGACCTCGCACAGGAGGACATCGACGAGCTGATCGACACGGGCGAGCGCACCGCATGGCCCAAGGTCGAGATGGTGCGTACCCAGACCGCGATCAGCCGCGCACTCGAAGCCATATTGGCGAAGATCGACAAGGCGGGCGACGACGGTCTCGGCCATCGCAGCGCGGCGCTGAAGAAGGCGGTTCGCTGAGCATGGCCGCGGGGGCGGTGATCCTGCCTGCCGGTTCTGCGGGCGCGGGGGCCAAGCTTCACATCACCCATTGGCTTCCCGAGGGGCGCCCGCGTGCGATCATCTTGCTCGCGCACGGCTATGCCGAGCACGCCGGCCGCTACGCATATGTCGCGAAACGGCTGACCGATGCCGGCTATGCCGTCTATGCGGTCGACCATTGGGGGCATGGCAATTCGGACGGCGAGGGCGGTTTCGTGCCCCGCTTTTCGGCCTTTCTCGACGGCATGAGCGAATTGCTGACGCTCGTCGAAGTCAACCATGCCGGCACGCCGCGTCTGCTCCTCGGCCACAGCATGGGCGGGCTGATCGCGACCCTGTTCCTCGTCGAGCGCCAGAATGATTTTGCCGCGGCCGCCCTTTCGGGCCCCGCGATCCTGCCCGCCGAACCACCGTCGCGCTTCACAGTCTGGATCAGCCGATTCCTCTCGCACTTCTTCCCGCGCCTCGGCGTGTTGTCGCTCGATTCAACCGGCGTCAGCCGTGACGCGCAAGTCGTGGCCGCCTATCAGTCCGACCCGCTCGTCTATGGCGGCAAGATCGGCGCGCGGCTGGGGAAGGAATTCATGGACGCGATGGCAGTCGCGCAGGCCGACGCCCCGAAAATCCGCCTGCCGATCCTGATCCAGCATGGCGAAGCCGACCGGCTCACTGCCCCGGAGGGCTCGCGCTATCTGTTCGCCAACGTCGCATCGACCGACAAGCGCCTCGAAATCTATCCGGGCCTGTTCCACGAAATTTATAACGAGCCCGAACGCGATGCGGTGCTGGGCGATCTGATCGGCTGGTTCGACGCTCACACGAAAGCGGAAGGGGCGATATGAGAATCCTCCTCGTCATCCTCTTCGCGCCGCTGATCGCGCTCGCGCTGCTCTATTTC
Source organism: uncultured Sphingopyxis sp. (assembly GCA_963545025.1). Taxonomy (GTDB): domain Bacteria; phylum Pseudomonadota; class Alphaproteobacteria; order Sphingomonadales; family Sphingomonadaceae; genus Sphingopyxis. Next base: position 4,428 of record CAUUIU010000192.1, read on the forward strand.
CTCTTCCCAGGCCGGCTCGTCGCAATCGGGCGCGCGTTGCTGCGCCGCCGGGGCGGCATGGTGCAGAAAAGCATCGTGGTGGACGGCCGCACCTGGCCCTATCTCGAAGGCGGCGACGCATCGAAACCGCTGCTCCTGCTCGTCCACGGTTTTGCCGGCGACAAGGATAATTGGTCGATGATCGCGCCGTACATCACGCGCGACTATCATGTCGTCGCGCCCGACCTCCCAGGTTTCGGCGAGAATGAGCGCAACCCCGACCTCGCCTATGACATCGCGGCGCAGACGCGGCGGCTCAAGGCTTTCGCCGACACGCTGGGGCTCGAACGCCCGCATGTCGCCGGCAACAGCATGGGCGGCTGGATCGCGTTGCGCTATGCGCTCGACTATCCGGACGCGCTCGCCAGCCTGATCCTGCTCAACAACGCGGGGATCAACGGCGCGAACGAAAGCGACCTTCAGAAACAGGCCGCGAACCAGGATTATAATCCGCTGATCATCGCCAATCTGGAGGATGCCGACCGGCTGGTGGCGATGGTCGTTCACAAGCCGGTGTTTGTCCCGGCGCGGCTCAAGCCCGTCTTCTATGCCGACGCGCTCAAATATCGCGACCAGCTCGACACCATTTTCTGGATCATCGCCAACGAAGGCCGCGACCATCCGCTCAACGACCGGCTGGGTGAGGTCAAGGTGCCGACACTGATCATCTGGGGCCGCCACGACCGGTTGCTCGACGTCAGCTGTGTTCCGGTGCTCGAAGCCGGGATCGCGGGCAGCGTCTCGCATATCTTCGAACATGTCGGCCATGTGCCGATGATCGAGGATCCCAAGGCGACCGCCGCGGTGATGAAGGGCTTTCTTGCCAAGCATTGATTCCCGCGTCACTCTCGCCCGAAAACAGGGGAGAGACGGATGCGGTTGAAGGTCGGCCTGCTCGGCGGGGGCAGCTGGGGTACGACGGTGGCGTCGTTGGTGTCGCGCAATGCGCCGATCACGCTGTGGGCCCGCGATGCCGAAACCGTCGAGAGCATCAACGCCGACAACGAGAACGCCAAATTTCTCCCGGGCATCAAGCTGCCCCCGGCGCTGCGCGCGACTGCCGACATGGGCGAGGTGGTCGCCGGAGCCGATGTGCTGGTGATGGGCGTCCCCTCGCACAGCTTCCGCGCCGTGCTCGAGGAGGCAAAGACCCATCTCCGCCCCTGGGTGCCGGTGATCAGCCTGACCAAGGGGCTTGAACTCTCCTCCGGCAAAAGGATGACCGAGCTGATCGAGGAAGTGCTCCCCGGCCATCCGGTCGGTGTGCTCACCGGGCCCAATCTGGCGCGCGAGATCATGACCGGACAGGCGGCGGCGAGCGTGTTGTCGATGGAGGACGAGATCGTCGTGCGTGCGCTGCAGCCCGTGTTCCACTCGGGGCTGTTCCGCGTCTATACCAACACCGACCTGCTCGGCTGCGAGCTCGGTGGGGTGCTCAAGAATATCATCGCGATCGCGGTCGGCATGGGCGACGGACTGGGTGCGGGCGACAATACCCGGTCGGCACTGATGACGCGCGGGTTGTCCGAAATAACCCGGCTCGGCGTCGCGATGGGCGGCCGCGCGGAGACGTTCGCCGGGCTTGCCGGCATGGGCGATTTGATCGCGACCTGCACCAGCCCGCTGTCGCGCAACCGCCATGTCGGGGTCGAACTCGGCAAGGAGATGGCCAAGGGGCTCGCCGAAGGAACGGTCG
>CAUUIU010000193.1:0-6159 GCA_963545025.1 uncultured Sphingopyxis sp.
TCCTTGAGCAGCCATGAGAGACGCGACGGCCGGGTGCCGTCGATCAGCCAGTTCGGAAAACTGGGGAGCAGTTTTCCGCCATAACCGAATTCGGCGAGTACGATCTTGCCGCGCTCCACCGTGAGCGGACAACTGCCATAGCCGTCATAGTCGGCGACGGGCGGCTCGCCCGCCAGCGCGGCCAGCACATTCACCGCAACGACCGGTGCCTGCTTGCGCGCGGCCGCCATTGTTTTGGCGTTCGAGGCCGAACAGGCATCGCCCAAGGCGAAGACATTGGCGTAACGCACATGCTGCAAGGTCGCTTCGTGGACCTCGATAAAGCCGCTGGCGGCCGCGAGCGGACTGCTGCGGACAAAATCGGGTGCCACCTGCGGCGGGACGACATGGATCATGTCGAACCTCTCCTCGACGCGCGTGACGGTATCGCCGCGTTTTTGTTCGAAGGTCGCGACCCTGGAGGGGCCGTCGATGGCAACCAGTTTGGACTCGAAATTCAGATGCGCGTTGTAGCGCTCGACATATTCCATCAGCGCCGGGACATAGACCGCAACCCCGAACAGCACCGCGCCGCTGTTGTGAAATTGGACATCGATGTCTTTGAGGACGCCGCTGCGTTCCCAGACATTGCACGATAGATACATCGCTTTTTGCGGTGCACCGGCACATTTGATCGGCATCGGCGGCTGGGTGAACAGCGCCCGGCCGCTTTTCAAATCCTTGACGAGGCGATTGGTGTAGGGCGCAAGGTCATAGCGGTAGTTGGAGGTCACGCCGTTCTTGCCGAGCGTATCGCTGAGGCCCGGAATGGCATCCCAGTCGAGCTTGATCCCCGGACAGGCGATCAAAATGCGGTACGACACCGAACTGCCGTCATCCAGCAACACCCGATTGTCGTCGGGCGCAAATCCGGATGCCGCCTTTTTGATCCAGTCCACACCGCGCGGCATGACGGAGGTTTCGCTATGGCGCGTGAATTCCGCATCGAAGATGCCCGCGCCGACCATCGTCCAGCCGGGCTGATAATAATGGGTCTCGGAAGGTTCGATCACGGCAATGGAGAGTTTGCGGTTTCGCTTCAGAATGCTGGCCGCCGTCGCGATTCCCGCGCTGCCACCGCCGACGATGACGATGTCATAGTCGGCGCCTGCGTGGGGCCCCGATCGTGCGGTCGCCATGGCAGCCAGCTTTTCCGAGCGGCTGCCCGAACGGCAATAGGCAAGGACCGGTGACGGCAGCTCGGCGAGAGCCTTGGCCATCAGCATCGCGTCGGTTCCGGTCATCTGGCCCGAAACCACCGGGATATGCGCAAAGCCAAGCTTATGCCGATGCGCCCCCTCGGCAATCGCGGCCGCAGGCGGCTGCCCGGCTTCCTCGCCGTCGGGACGGTTGCAGATGATCGAGCGATAGCCGGCCGCCGCGATCGCCGCGACCTCGTCGGGCTGAACCTGCGGGCTGACACCAAGCTGCGAATTGATCACTTTAATATCCATGTCTCGTCTCCGGTGGTGGCGTGCGGTCAGCGGCTGGTGAGGCGGTGCAGGATCATGCCTGCGCCCATGGCGGCGACCGCAACGATGGCCTGGCTGGGGGCGAGCGCGAGCCCGGCAATCGCAGGACCGGGACAGAGGCCGCTGATCCCCCAGCCGATGCCGAAGATCACCGCGCCGGCGGCCAATGGAACGTCGATCCCGCGGGTGGGGGGAAGGTCGAAGGCATCGACGAGGAGCGGGCGCGCCATACGGCGCTGGATCGCCCAGGCGATCGCCATCGGAATGAGCGCGCCGCCCATGACGAACGCCAGCGTCGGATCCCACGCGCCGAACAGGTCGAGGAACGCACGGACGCGCTGGGGGTCGGCCATGCCCGACAGCGCGAGCCCGGCACCGAATATCGCGCCCGCCGCCAGCGCCGCAAGCAGGCGCTTCACAGCAGGCCGCCCGCGCGCATCAGCGCGACCGTGGCGATGCCGCTTGCCATGAACAGCAATGTCGCGGTGATCGAGCGCAGCGACAGCCGCGACATGCCGCACACGCCATGGCCGCTGGTGCAGCCCGAGCCAAGCCGGGTGCCATAGCCGACGAACAGCCCGCCAAGGGCGATCGGCCAGATAGACGCAGGGTAGCGGATTTCGACGCCGCCAAGCAGCAAGGCCATCACAGCGGCACCCAGCGGCAGGCCAATAATGAAAGCGGCTGCCATGCCGCGCGGCGCGCTGCCGCTTCCGAGCCCGGTCGCGCGCGCGGCAAGACCGCTAACCCCGGCGATGCGGCCGTTGCCGAGCAGCATGATCGCGGCGCTGAGACCGATGAGCAAGCCGCCGAGCAGGCCCTCGACCGGCATCGCGTGCGGAAAGGCGGTGATCATACCGCGTTCACGGGGATCTTGAGGTAGCGAATGCCATTGTCCTCGGGTGCCGGCATGTGGCCGGCGCGCATGTTGACCTGGATCGACGGCATGATCAGTCGCGGCATCGACAGCGCGATGTCGCGCGCCTCGCGCATCGCGACGAATTCATCTTCGGTCACGCCATCATGCGCATGGACATTATGCGCGCGTTCGTCTGCGACCGTGGTTTCCCAGATATAATTGTCACGGCCTTCGGGCAGATAGTCGTGGCACATGAACAATCGCGTTTCGGGCGGCAGCTCGAGGATACGGCGCAGCGACTGGAAGAGCTGGCGCGCGTCGCCTCCGGGAAAATCGGCGCGCGCGGTGCCATAGTCGGGCATGAACATCGTATCGCCGACGAACACCGCATCGCCGATCACATAGGCGTTGTCGGCGGGGGTGTGGCCGGGGACGTGCAGCACCGTGACCTCGATCTCGCCGATCTGGAAACGGTCGCCGTCTTTCCACAAATGATCGAAGTCGGATCCGTCGCGCTCGAAATCGCTGCCCGCGTTGAACAATTTGCCGAAGCTGTTCTGGACCGTGACGATATGCTCGCCGATTGCGATCTGGCCGCCAAGCTTTTCCTGGAGATGCGGCGCCGCCGACAGATGGTCGGCGTGGGCGTGGGTCTCCAGCAGCCAGTCGATGGCAAGGTCATGCTCCTTGACGAAGGCGATGATCTTGTCGGCCGAGGCAAAGCTCGTGCGCCCCGCCGCCGGATCATAATCGAGCACGCTGTCGATGATCGCGGCGCGCTTGGTCGCGGGATCGTGGACGACATAGGACACCGTATTCGTCGCATCGTCGAAGAAGGCCTTGATCGCCGCCGGTTTCGCCCGGGCCGCGATCACTTGGGCGCTGGCGTGGGCAATGGTCGAATCGGTCACTCTCGTCTCCATAAATTCATATTTACATAAATCATGTAATCTAATAGAATGTTTGCGTCAAGCCGGTGACGGCGGCATGGATTTGCGGATGAAAGACTATGGCTATGAGTGAGACAATCGACACCGGCGAACGGCCGCTGCGCATCGGCGAGACCGCGCCGCCTTTTAGCGCGCGCTCGACCAAGGGGCCGGTGAAGCTCGCCGACTATCGCGGCCGCTGGTTGGTGTTTTTCTCGCACCCGGCCGATTTCACGCCGGTCTGCACGACCGAGTTCATCGCTTTCGCCAAACATCAGGCCCACTTCGATGCGCTCGATTGCGCCTTGCTCGGCCTATCGGTCGATAGCCTCTATTCGCATCTCGCCTGGGTGCGCGCGATCGAAGCGCAGTTCGGCGTCGCGATCGAATTCCCGATCGTCGAAGATCCAAGCATGGCGGTCGGCCGCGCCTATGGCATGATCGATGAGGCGGCGCAGGACAGCTCGGCGGTGCGCGCAACCTATATCATCGACCCTGAGGGCATTGTTCGCGCGATCAATGTCTATCCGCACACGGTCGGCCGCTCGGTCGACGAGATAGTGCGCACGGTTGCAGCACTTCAGCGCACCGCTGATGGCGACCTCCTGGCCCCCGAAGGCTGGCAGCCGGGCCAGCCGCTGCTCGCCCCGCCGCCCGAGCGGATGATGGAAGGCGGCGACCTTGGCTGGTTCTGCCGCACCGTCGAGGCGTCATGACCGCGATTTACGAAGACCGCGCGCTGGCCGACAAGGCGGTCGAAAAGCTGCGCATCTATGCCCAGCCGCAACGGCTGATGATCCTCTCGTGCCTGCTGCGCGGCGGCCGCACCGTCGGCGAAATCGAAGCGGCGACCGGGATCGGGCAGCCGGCGCTCAGCCAGCAGCTCGCCGAATTGCGCCGCGCCGACATGGTCGTCACGCGGCGCGCGGCGAAGCAGGTGCATTATGACCTGGCCGACGAGGGCGTCGGATTGTGCGTCCGCAGCATGGAAGCCATTTTCGCCGGGGCGGCGACGACCGGAGAATTGCTCGCGGCGGCGCTGGGATCCGAAACGCCGTCGGCGAGGCGGGTGTCCGCCGGCGCTGGCGTCGCAGCTTTCGCCAAGATCGGCTGACGGGCGATCATTTGCCGCTTAGCCTGGCGCGTCTAGCAAGGATCGATTGAGAAATTCGCGCTGGTCGTCGGTCAGTTCGCGGACCTTCTCATAAGCGAATTCGCCGAGATCGGCGACGGCCGCAGCCAGATCGTAGCGGGGGACGGCCTGTGGCTGCGAACAATAGGCAAAGGCCGTGGCGCAATAATCGTCGCGGCGCTCGACGACGCTGAAACTTGTGCCAGCGACCGTTGCCCAACCGGACCCGGCGGCCGGATGCTCTTCCCGGTAACGGGCCATCGCTTCGGCCTCGTCGGCGTTGAAGATCGCCATGCCGATTTGCTGGATCGTGACCCTGATCTCGTGGGCGAACATGACCGGGTCGGTAAGGTGCCAGCGATAGAAGCTGACAAGATCGGGCTTGTAATCGTCGGGTTTCTTGTCGCCGGGATTGGGCATGACCAGCGGTGCGCCCGCATAAGGGGCATGATGCGTTGCCATGCCCCAGGCGGTGCCGACATAATCTTCCAGCCCGGTGCCGCAAATCGTCGGCAGGTCGCGATCGCCGTCGCGATAGATTTTGACTTCGCCTTCGCCATACCAGCTTCCGGTGTCCACGACGCGGATGCCGACCATACAGCCGAGAAAGCGACCGGGACCCTTCAGTCCGTCGAGGATCACGAAATCTTCGCGTAGCCGGGTCGGATTGTCGCGCCTGAACGTCGCGTGCAGATAGCTTGCGGGAACGCGCTCGCGCGGTTCGAGCGTATAGTCGATCTGGTAGAAGAGACGGATATGGCGTCCGGACTCGTTGACCAGCGCGATCCTGATCGCGTCGCGAAACGGCATCGGGAAATAGGCGTTGAGTCCGCGGCTTTCGTGCGTGGACAGCAGCGCCGAATAGAATTCGCTGATGCGGCCGTGCGGCTGGCCGAAAAAGTCTAGAACGGGCACTGATATGCTTGGGGCTTCGAGGCCATCGTAATGGACCTCCAATCGTAGCGCGCGCATTACCGCAGGCGACCAGGCATCGCTCGTCATCCAGATATGACGGATCGTGCCGCTGCCGCTGACGTCGGCCAACGCGACGCATTCGCCCGGACGGATCACCCGCCAGGCGGCTCCTTTTCGGCCGCCTGCGGCCGTGCCCCCGGCGCCGCGTTCGCCGGTCGGATTCTCGAAACTGGCCGAACGGCTATCGATCCTGACATCGATCATGCTTGGGTCCATGACGTGCAAACGGCTGCCTCCCCGACGCGCTGGCTATCTCAAGGCTTGGGCGCTGCCCAAGACGGCACCGCATTGCCCATCTGGCGGCAGCGTTTCATTGGCCAAAGGATTGCGCCGTTTCACCACGATCGTTCGCTATTCAATATCCGATTGGATATCGAAGTAGCGAACGCTCCGAAACTGGCAAGCCTTAATCGGGCTGGGGCGAGCGCAGCAGTGCCCGGCAACGGTCGCGCAGGCCATCGCGCGGCGCATCCGACATCGTCCCTTCGGCGAGGATATAGGCGTAGATCAGGAAGGCGCGGCTGGCGGCGTCATTCGCTTCGAACCCATTGCCGCGCAGCACCTTTTCCATATAGCGCAGCCGCTGCGCATCGACCCGCCGCATGGTTTCGGCCGCGCGACTATCGTGATGCGCCCAGAGCCGGATGGCCATTTCCATCCGTGCGCGCTCGCGAAAATCGGGGCGGCGAAATGGCGTCAGCAGGATGCGCTCGAGCCGCTCGGGCGGCGGTTCGTCCACATCGGCATAGGTGG
>CAUUIU010000194.1:0-6148 GCA_963545025.1 uncultured Sphingopyxis sp.
GATCGCTCAGTGTCTCGTGGGCTCGGAGATGTGTATAAGAGACAGCCATAACCAGCCAGGCAGGGCTTTGCGACCCTTGTCGTACTGGGTCAGACGGCGCGCGCGAACCAGATCAGATGGTGCGCGCCCTTGCCGTTGCTGCGCGCACGCACCTGGGCTTCCTCGACCGCGAAGCCTGCCTCTTTCAGCCGCCGCGTAAAGCGTGCGTCGGGTGCCGCGGACCAGATCGCCAATATGCCGCCGGGTCGCAGCGCGCGCCGCGCGCGGTCGAGGCCGGGCATCGAATAGATACGGTCGTTACCCTCGCGGGTGAGGCCGTCCGGGCCATTGTCGACGTCGAGCAGGATCGCATCGAACGCGCCGGTCGCGCCGCCAATCACCCCCGACACGTCGGTGATGCGCAGCTCGACACGCGGATCGTCGAGACAGCCTGCGGTCAGCGCCGCCATCGGCCCGCGCGCCCAGTCGACAATCTCGGGCACCAGTTCTGCGACGGTGACGCGCGCATCGGGCCCAAGCCGGGCAAGCGCGGCGCGCAGCGTGAAACCCATGCCATAGCCGCCGATCAGCAGGTGCGGTGCGTCGCCGCGCAGCCGGTCGCAGCTCATTTCGGCGAGCGCTTCTTCGGACCCACTCATCCGGCTGCTCATCAGTTCGTTGCCGCCGAGCGCGATGGTGAAATCGCGTCCGCGCCGGAACAGGCGCAATTCATCGCCGCCGGGGACGGCAGCCGTGGCCAGAAGCTCGCGTGGTGTCATGCCGCGCCTATAACGAGCGGCGGCGCGTTTGGCACCCGGTCAGATCAGGCCGTGCCGATGCCAGATCGCGAGTAGCCCGGCGCCGATGATGACGTCGATCACTACGCACCAGGGCACATACCATTGCGGGATTGCGACGAGGCGCAGCTTCGACCTGTTGTGATGCGCAAAATCCCATGCCGCATGACCGAAATAGGCGAGGGGCAGCAGGATCGGCCACTGGAGCAGACCCAGCAATCCGGAGACCGCGAAAACCCCCGTGACATTGAACTCGATCATTTGTTCGCGCGGCGAGCCGTTCACGACGGCGAAGCCGAAATAGACGCCCGCGATCAGCCCGATCAGGATCGCGGCGAAAGCCAGCGACGCGGGCGGCGTCAGGAAGAAATGCGGCGCGAGCGAGACGATACCGACGGCGACGCCGGTGAGCACCGGCTGCCTAGCAAAAATCGACGGTGCGTGGCGATGTTCTGCGTGAATCTGGTCGACCATGGGCATGTTCCCTCCCGGACAAGCTGGCGGGCGCAGTGTGCCACGAAAAGGCGCGAATGCGAAGCGCCGCCCCATTGCCAACCCAAGTCATTCGCGGCATAGGGCGGCGGCCCTTTCCTCCCCGGGTTCCATTGCGCAATCGCGCTGACCAAAGGGTGCCGAATGACTGAATATCTCGATCGCCACGGCCTGTCCGTCGATTCGCGACTGACCGCCTTTATCGAAGCCAAGGCGCTACCCGGCACCGGGCTCGACACCGATAGATTCTGGAGCGATTTCGCGGGTTTGCTCGGCAAGTTTGCGTCGGAAAACGCGGCGTTGCTGGCGAAGCGCGAGGATATGCAGGCGCAGATCGACGCCTGGCACAAAGCGCGCGCCGGACAGGCGCATGACGCTGCCGCCTATCAGGCGTTTCTGCGCGAGATCGGCTATCTCGTCCCCGAACCCGCGCCGTTCCAGATCGGCACGGCGAATGTCGATTCCGAGATCGCGACGATGGCGGGACCGCAGCTCGTCGTGCCCGCACTCAACGCGCGCTTTGCGCTGAATGCGGCCAATGCGCGCTGGGGCAGCCTCTACGATGCGCTCTATGGCACCGACGCACTTGATGCGCCGCCCGCGAAGCCCGGTGGCTACGACGCGACACGCGGCGCGGCTGTGATCGCGCGCGCCAAGGCCTTTCTCGATGAGGCGGTACCGCTTGCTTCGGGAAGCTGGGCCGACTGGCAGGGCGGCCAGCTGACGCTCGCCGACCCGTCGAAATGGGTGGGCAGCAAGCCCGGCGGGATTTTGCTCAAGCACAATGGCCTCCACATCGAACTGGTGATCGATTCGGCGAGCGCGATCGGCAAGACCGACCCCGCGGGCATCGCCGATGTGGTGCTCGAAGCCGCACTGACCACGATCATCGACCTTGAGGACAGCGTCGCCGCGGTCGATGGCGAGGACAAGGCGCTCGGTTATACCAACTGGCTCGGGCTGATGCGCGGCGACCTCACCGAAAGCTTTGCCAAGGGCGGCGCGACCGTCACGCGCGCGATGGAGCCGAACCGCGAATGGACGTCGCCCGACGGCGTTCCGTTTATCTTGCACGGTCGCAGCGTGATGTTCGTCCGCAACGTCGGCCATCTGATGACGACTCCGATGATCAGGCTGCCGAACGGCGCCGAAGCCCCGGAGGGCCTTTGCGATGCGGTGATCACCAGCCTTTGCTCGCTGCACGATTTGAAGGGCCTCGGCACCCTGACCAACAGCCGCGCGGGCAGCATCTATATCGTCAAGCCCAAGCAGCACGGCCCCGAGGAATGCGGTTTCACCGATCGCCTGTTCGACGCGGTCGAGGATATGCTCGGGCTCGCGCGCCACACGATGAAGGTCGGCGTGATGGACGAGGAACGCCGCACCAGCGCGAACCTTGCCGCGTGCATCCACGCGGTGAAGGACCGCATCGTCTTCATCAACACCGGCTTCCTCGACCGCACCGGCGACGAGATCCATACCTCGATGCGCGCGGGGCCGATGATCCCCAAGGGCGAGATGAAGGCGAGCGACTGGATCGCATCCTATGAGGATCGCAATGTCCGTATCGGTCTTGCGTGCGGTCTGTCGGGCAAGGCGCAGATCGGCAAGGGCATGTGGGCGATGCCCGACCTGATGCGCGCGATGCTCGACGCCAAGATCGGCCATCCGAAGTCGGGCGCCAACACCGCGTGGGTGCCGTCGCCGACCGCCGCGACGCTGCACGCGTTGCATTATCATCAGGTCGACGTCTTCGCGCGCCAGCGCGAGATCGCGGGCGAGGCGGTGCCGTCGCTCGATCGCCTGCTCAACATCCCCGTTGCCACCGGCCGTAACTGGAGCGACGCCGAGATCGCCCGCGAGCTCGATAACAATTGCCAGGGCATTCTCGGCTATGTCGTGCGCTGGATCGATCAGGGCGTGGGCTGTTCGAAGGTGCCCGACATCGACGACGTCGGGCTGATGGAGGACCGCGCGACTTTGCGCATCGCCAGCCAGGCGCTCGCGAACTGGCTGCTTCACGGCGTGTGCACGCCCGAGCAGGTTGATGCCGCACTGGCGCGCATGGCGGCGAAGGTCGATGTGCAGAACGCCAGCGATGCGCTCTACGAAAAGCTGACACCTGACGGGATAGCCTGGCAGGCGGCGCGCGCGCTGATCTTCGAGGGCGTCACGCAGCCTTCGGGTTACACCGAACCGCTGCTGCACAAATATCGGCAGGCGAAAAAGGCGGCCTGACGCAAACGCGATTGCGGGTGGGACGATCGACGTGTAGAACATAGGCGGAACAAACAAGGGGTCCGTCCATGTCCGCTGCCGTCGATTCTGCCTATCGCCATTATCCGAAGCAGGCCGAATTCCGCGAGAACATCAAAGCCGATGGCGCGGCGCTCAAGCTTTATCATCTGACCGCTCCCGATGCGCCGGTGCCCGATGATGTGGCCGCCCTTTGCGCGGGCTGGTTCGAGCGCGAGGCCGCGACGACGGTGTCGCCCGGCGATTGCGGCTTCGTGATCCTCCACCGCTGCGGCGCCGATTTCTATTTCCTGCTCGTGTCGGTGTGGCGCGGGTCGAACGAATTGTGGGAAGCCGTATGGTACCGGCACGGCGACATGGCGGCTTTCGCGCCCTTCGATTCGGCTTACCCTCTTGAAAAAGGCGTACCGCGCCCGACTTTCTGCGTCTGGGAACTCGGCATCGTCGCGCACGAAAGCATAGCGTGGAGCCGTTATCTTGCCTCGCCGCGCGACACGGCGGCGCGGTCGCGCTGGCTTGAGGATGTCTTCGAAGGCGCGGTATGAATTCGGGTTTCAAGGAGTGTGACGTGCAGATTGCGGTGCTGACCTTCGACGGGTTTAATGAGCTCGATTCCTTCATCGCGGCGTCGATCCTCAATCGCATGCGCGGGAGGGGCTGGATGGCGCACATCACTTCGCCGACGCCGACGGTGACATCAATGAACGGCGTGACGATCGAACGGCAGCAACCGCTCGATTTCGCGGCCAAGGCCGACGCGGTAATCATCGGCAGCGGGATCAAAACGCGCGAGATTGCAGCGGATCCGCTGATGCTTGCGCGTATCCGGCTCGATCCGTCGCGCCAGCTGATCGGTGCACAATGTTCGGGGACGCTGCTGCTCGCCAAGCTCGGGCTGATCGGCGATCTGCCCGCCTGCACCGACCTCACCACCAAGCCCTGGGTGATCGAGGCAGGGGTCGAGGTGCTCGACGCGCCCTTCGTCGCGCATGGCAATGTCGCGACCGCGGGCGGCTGCCTCGCTTCGCAATATCTTGCGACCTGGATCATCGCGCGGCTCGCCGGGACGGCGGAGGCCGCGGAGGCGCTTCATTACGCCGCGCCGGTGGGCGAAAAGGCGCTCTATGTCGACCGCGCCATCGCGACGGTCAGTCCGTTCCTGCCGGCGGAGGCGCTGGCCCGCACCGCTTAGTTGGCGATCCCGTACAATACGCCTTGCCTTCACCCGCTATAAGCCTGCATTTGCTGGCGCGGGGAAGCAGGGGGCAGGGCGATGACGGCACCGTTTAATTTCGGGCAGCTCAGATTTCTGAAGGCGTTGACCGAGGCGCTGTTTCATGGCGCCGACATGGTGATCACGCCCGATCAGGTCGTGGCCAATGTCTGTAGCTTGTTCGACAAGGTCGGCGGGACCAAGCTCGACGAGATCCGCTTTTCTTTGCTCGCGACCGAAGCGGTGCTCGGCGGGCCCTTCTTTACCGAGGATGACATTGCGGGGCGCGCGCAGACGCTGAAAAACCGTTTGCAGAACAGCCAGTTCGATCTGTTTCAGGACATGGCGCGGCTGCGCGGCATCATCTACGTCTGCTATTATGGTCATTGGCAGCCGGGGCTGGAGCCGGGCGATCAGGACGTCAATGAAGCCAATCCGGTGCACCGGCAGATCGGCTTCAAGCTGCCCAAGCACCGCGCGCGCGGCAGCGGCCAGATGCCGATCGAGCCGATCCACGGACGTGAGATCGATCCCGCGCATATCCTCGATGCGAGCAGCGTTGCGGACGAATATGACGTGATCGTCATTGGGTCGGGCGCGGGCGGCGGGGTCGCGGCGTTCAACCTCGCGGCACAGGGCTATAAGGTGCTGATCGTCGAGGCGGGGCCCTTCTACCCCAGCCATGCGATCACGCATCACGAGCTCGACATGATCGCCAGCCTCTACAAGCATGGCGCGCTGCAAACCTCGACCAACCGCGATTTCGTGGTGTTCCAGGGGCGCTGCGTGGGCGGGTCGTCGACGATCAACAATGGGATATGCTTGCGCGTCAAAGAGGATGGCCGCACGCACCCCGACGCGCAGGACGTGCTCGCGAAATGGCGGGCCATCGGGGCGCCGATTGACGAGGCGGCCTTTCATGCAAGCTATGACGCGGTGCGCGACAAGCTGAAGATCGGCAAGGCTGAGCCGCGGAGCGGGCGTCACAACGGGACGCACCTGATCGACGGCTGGAACGCCTATGCCGCGACCTCCACCGACCCGCGCGACCAGCGCGCGCCCGCCGACTGGTTCGCCAAAAATTTCGGCCCGCCGAATACCGACAATGCCTGCGCCTATTGCGGCTATTGCAATTCGGGCTGCCCCTATGGCCGGCGCATGGGGATCGCTCAGACCTATCTGCCCGAGGCGTGCCGCGATCATGGCGCGCGCATCCTGCCGGGCACCAAGGCCGACGAGATCGTCTGGCAAACCGCGGCCGACGGCCGGCGCGAGGCCGAGGCGGTGAAGCTGATCCTGCCGGACGGGTCGAAGATACTGGTGCGCGCGCGGGTCGGGGTCGTCGTCGCGTGCGGCACGATCGCCTGTCTCTTATACACATCTGACGCTGCCGACGAAGCTAGAAGTGTAG
>CAUUIU010000195.1:0-6138 GCA_963545025.1 uncultured Sphingopyxis sp.
ATGGCGCTCGACCTGACCGCGCTCCGCCGCGTCGGCGTCCCCTATACCAAGACCGACATCGCCAAGGCGAACAACGATATCCGCGCGCAGGCCGATCCCGATGCGGGGGCGGGCGACCTCGTCAAGCGCTACCCCAAGGCGCAGGTGCGCGATTTCGACGGCGACCCGGCGCGGGTGACCGAGATGGACGCGCTGATCGCCTATCTGCAAATGCTCGGCACACTCGTCGATGTCGAAAAGGCGGCGCCGCAGGAACAAGCGCACGCCCCCGATGCCGCTTCCGGAGCGGCGCGATGACCTATGACGAAGTCCGGCATTTCGCCGATAGCTGGGGCCTGATCGTCATGGTAGCGATGTTCCTGCTCTTCATCGCCTGGCCGTTCCGCAAGGGCGCCCGCCGTCACCATGACGAAGCCGCGAACATGATCTTCAAGGACGACGAGCATGGCTGAGCAGAAACGCATCGACGATGTGACCGGGACGGCCACGTCGGGTCACGAATGGGACGGCATCGAGGAACTCGACACGCCGATGCCCCGCTGGTGGCTGTGGTCGCTCTATGCCAGCATCGTCTGGGGCATTGTCTATGTCATCCTCTATCCCGCCTGGCCGATGATCCATGGCGCGACCGAGGGCGTGCTGGGCTGGACCAGCCGCGGCCAGCTCGAGGCCGAGATGCAGGCCGACGCGCAGCGCCGGGCGCCGGTGATGAATGCGATCGCCGCGACCCCGATCGCCGATCTGCCCGCGAAGCCCGAGCTGATGCAGGCGGCGGTGCAGGGCGGGGCAGCCGCCTTTCGCGTCCATTGCGTCCAGTGCCACGGCGCGGGCGGAGCGGGAGTTAAGGCGCTCTATCCCAGCCTGACCGACGACGACTGGCTGTGGGGCGGTGACCTTTCGACGATCGAATATACGATCGCTCACGGCATCCGGAACCCCGACTACAAGGCGACGCGTACCGGTCTGATGCCCGCCTTCGGGCGTGACGGCATCCTCGAGCCGACCCACATCGCCGATGCTGTCAGCCATGTCCGCGTCATCAGCCGCCAGGAAAAGCCGAGCGTGTCCTCGGCGCGCGGCGCGGCGCTGTTCGAGGTGAACTGCGCGGTGTGCCACGGCCCCGAAGGCGACGGCGGGCGCGAGGTCGGGGCGCCGAAGCTGACCGATGCCATCTGGCTCTACGGCGGCGACCGTGAAAGCATCGCGGCGACGGTGAGCCAGCCGCGCAACGGTGTGATGCCGCGCTGGAACGGCCGGCTCGATCCCGTCACGATCAAGATGCTCGCCGCCTATGTCTATTCGCTCGGCGGCGGCGAGAAGGCGCCGGCGTTGGCTCAGGCAGCGGTCGCGGCGGAAGGACAGGGAGCCGATGGCCAGCCCTGATGGCCCGACCGGCGAGCATGGCTCGCTTTATGAAGCGCGCAAGGGCGTCTATCCCAAGAAGGTGGACGGCCCGTTCCGGCGCTTCAAATGGGCGATCATGGCCGTCACGCTGGCGATCTATTACGGAACACCCTGGATCCGCTGGGATCGCGGGCCGCACGCGCCCGATCAGGCGGTGCTCATCGACCTTGCAAACCGGCGCTTCTACATGTTCCAGATCGAAATCTGGCCGCATGAATTCTATTATGTCGCGGGCCTGCTCATCATGGCGGGAATCGGGCTGTTCCTTGTCACCAGCGCCGTCGGGCGCGCCTGGTGCGGCTATGCCTGTCCGCAGACGGTGTGGACCGACCTGTTTCAGCATGTCGACCGGCTGGTCGATGGCGACCGCAACGCGCAGATTCGCCTCGCCAACGGACCGTGGACGGCCGAGAAGATCGCCAAGCGTACGATCAAATATGCGATCTACCTGACCGTCGCCTTCTGGACCGGCGGCGCGTGGATCATGTATTTCGCCGACGCGCCGACGCTGACGCACGATTTCTGGACCGGGCAGGCTGCACCGGTCGCCTATGTCACCGTGGCGGTATTGACCGCGACGACCTTTGTTCTTGGCGGTTTCCTGCGCGAGCAGGTGTGCATCTATATGTGTCCCTGGCCGCGCATCCAGACCGCGATGATGGACGAAAAATCGCTTCTCGTGACCTACAAGAGCTGGCGCGGCGAGCCGCGCGGCAGCGTCAAGAAGGCCGAGAAGAATCCCGACGCCTTCGGCGACTGCGTCGATTGCAACCAGTGCGTCGCGGTCTGCCCGACCGGCATCGACATCCGCGAAGGACCGCAGATCGGCTGTATCACCTGCGCGCTGTGCATCGACGCCTGCGACAGCGTGATGGCGCAGGTCGGGCGGCCGCGCGGGCTGATCGACTATTGCACCCTCGACGACGCCGCGACCGAAATGGCGGGCGGGATCGCGCCGCCGATCCGCAAGACGCTGTTCCGCCCGCGCACGTTCATCTATTTCGGTCTGTGGGGCGCGATCGGGCTAGCTATGCTCTTCGCTCTCGGCCAGCGCACCCGCCTCGACCTCGCCGTCCAGCACGACCGCAGCCCGCTCTATGTCCAGCTTTCCGATGGCGCGATCCGCAACAATTACACGCTGAAGCTGCGCAACATGGAGCTCCGCCCGCGCACGGTGGAGGTGACACTGAGCGGACTTCCGGGCGCGCGGCTGTGGAGTGATGACGGGTCGCGGGAAACGGCGCGGCAGAGCCTGCGAATGGCGCTGACGCCCGACAGCGTGACGAGCGCGAAGCTGTTCGTCGTCGCGCCCGGCGCGGGACCGGCGCGGCAGGATTTCACCATCGCGGTGCGCGCGCTCGACGACGATCCGCGCGGCGACCGCGAGACCATCCAGTTCGATCGTCCGGGGACCGAGCCATGACCGACAAGCGCGAGCGGAGGCCCTTCACCGGGCGCCATGCGGCGATGATCCTGATCGCCTTCTTCGGCGTCGTGATCAGCGTCAATATCGTGATGGCGAGCTTTGCGCTGTCGACCTTCGGCGGGACCGTCGTCGACAACAGCTATGTTGCGAGCCAGCATTATAACGAATGGCTCGCGCGCGCCGACGCACAGGACCGGCTCGGCTGGAACAAGAATGTCACGGTCGACGAAAATCGCCACGTCCGGCTGACCGTCCGCAATGACGGCGCGCCGATCGAGGGGCCGCGCATCGTCGCGACGCTGCGCCACCCGCTCGGCCAGGCGCCCGCGCGCGCGCTGCGCTTTTTCCCCGCCGCCGACGGCGCGCTGCGTTCGGTCGAGGTTTTGCCCGCCGGGCGCTGGCAGCTCGACCTGTCGGTGCATCATGGCGGTGACGAGGCGCGCTACCGGATCGACCTGAAATGACCGAAGCGGCCGCCCCGCTCGTCGAGCGCGATTTCGCGGTGCCCGACATCCGCTGCGCGGGCTGCATCGCCAAGCTGGAGCAGGGATTGGTGCGCGACCGGCGGATCGCCGCGGCGCGGGTTAATTTCACCGAAAAGCGCGTGCATATCTCCTGCACCCCCGACGCCGAAACGCCTGAACTGATCGGCGCCTTTTCGCTGCTGGGGTTCGAGGCGCATCCGATCGGCGGCGGCCCGGCGGAGGTCGATGGCGGCGCGTCCGACAGCCGGGCGTTGCTGCGCGCGGTCGCGGTCGCGGGCTTCGCGATGATGAACATCATGCTGCTGTCTGTGTCGGTCTGGTCGGGCGCGAGCGGCGCGACGCGCGACCTGTTCCACTGGCTGTCGGCGGCAATCGCGCTGCCGACGGTCGCCTATGCCGGACGCAGCTTCTTCCGCTCTGCATGGCGCGCGGTGCGCCACGGCCGGACCAACATGGACGTGCCGATCAGCATCGGGGTGCTGATCGCGACCGCGCTCAGCCTCTACGAAACCGCGACACACGGTCCCCACGCCTATTTCGACGGCGTGGTGATGCTGCTCTTCTTCCTGCTCTGCGGTCGCTGGCTCGACAGCGTGATGCGCGATCGCGCGCGCGGCGGGGTGACCGCGCTGCTCCGCAACATGGGCACTGGCGCGATGGTCGTCGGCGCCGACGAGACAAGCCGCTGGGTTGACGCCACCGCGCTTCAGCCCGGCATGGTGATGCTCGTAGCGGCGGGCGAGCGCCTGGCGGCGGACGGCGTCATAACCGGGGGCGCCAGCCGGATCGACCTGTCACTGCTGACCGGCGAAAGCGCGCCGCAGGATGCCAGGCTCGGCGATCCGGTCCACGCCGGGACGCTCAACGTCGAGGCGCCGATCCGCGTCCGGGTGACCGCGGCGGGCGCCGACACCGCGATTGCCGACATCGCGCGGTTGATGGGCGAGGCGGCGCAGGGCAAGTCGCGCTATGTCCGCATCGCCGACCGCGCGGCGCGTTACTATGCGCCTGCCGTCCACACGCTGGCGCTGCTCGCCTTCGCCGGCTGGATGATCGCGGGCGCGGGCTGGCACCACAGCCTGCTGATCGCGGTCGCGGTGCTGATCATCACCTGTCCCTGCGCGCTCGGCCTTGCGGTGCCGGCGGCGCAGATCGTCGCGGCGGGCACGCTGATGCGCGTCGGGGTGCTGGTGAAGGATGGCTCGGCGCTCGAACGGCTGGCCGAGGTCGACCGCGCGATGATCGACAAGACAGGAACGCTGACGCTCGGCCGCCCGGTCGCGACCAATCTGGACGAAGCCGACGCGGCCGAACGCGGGCTGCTACTCGCGCTGTCGCGCGCCAGCCGCCATCCGCTCAGCGAAGCGCTGACCCGCGACCTGGCGGCGATGGACGTCGTGCCAGTCGCGGTCGAGGCGATCCGCGAAACTCCCGGCTTCGGGGTCGAGGCCTTGTGGGAAGGGCGCCGGGTGACGCTCGGCCGCCCGGCGCGACCCGCCGCCGACAGCGCGCTCGCGACCGAACTCGCGATCGAAGGGGCTGCGGCGATCATCATCCGCTTCGCCGACGCGCTGCGTCCCGATGTCGCGGAAGCGATCGCCGCGCTGGAAGGGGCGGGGGTTGCGCCGACCATATTGTCGGGCGACCGCGCCGCCGCTGTCGCGCCGGTTGCGCGCGTTCTCGGCCTCACCGCCCAGACCGGTATGAGCCCGCAGGACAAGCTCGCCGCCATCGCGCGGCAGGCGGCGGCGGGGCACAAGGTCCTGATGATCGGCGACGGGCTCAACGACGGCCCCGCGCTCGCCGCCGGCTACGCTTCGATCGCGCCGGGTTCGGCGAGCGATGCGGGAAAGAATGCCGCCGACTGCATCTTCCTCGGCGACCGGTTGATGCCGGTGATGCTGGCAATCCGCGTCGCGCGTCGGACGCAGGCGATCGTGCGGCAGAATTTCGCGCTTGCGATCGGCTATAACATCATCGCGGTGCCGCTTGCCTTCATGGGGTATGTGACGCCGCTCGTCGCCGCCATCGCCATGTCGGGATCGTCGCTGATCGTCGTCGGCAATGCGCTGCGGCTGAATGGTGCGGCGCGGTGAACGGCCTGCTCGTCCTAATTCCGGTCGCGCTCGGCCTCGGCCTTATCGGTCTCGCCGCTTTCTTCTGGTCGCTGCGCGGGGGGCAGTTCGACGATCTCGACGGCGCCGCGCTCCGCATCTTTGTCGAGGATGAGGAGGATGACGCGTCATGACCGCGCGCCCTCTCGTGCTGGCGCTGGCCGCCACTGCGCTAGTCCAGCCGCCTACCGCCGAGGCGCGCGTTCTGACGATCCCCGCGTGCGGCGGCGCATCGCGCCGGATGATCGTGCCGGGTGATCCCGGTGACCCCGAACAGCGCCGCGACTGCGCCAAGGCCTGCCACGCGGTCGGCGAGCGCCGAGGCAAGCGGATGGGACCGAAAGGCTGCGGCTGAATTTACCGCCGTTGATCCCGGTCAATGTCGCGGCGGACGTTTGTCCATAGGATGCCCGCATGTGGTCCTATCACCCCGATCTGCTCGCAAAGCAGGTGCCGCGCTATACCAGCTATCCGACCGCGATGGAGTTCGCCGAAGACGTCGGTGCCGACGATTATGCGCGCGCGCTCGACGCGGTGGACTCGGCGACGCCGGTCTCGCTCTATGTCCACATCCCCTTTTGCGAAAACATCTGCTGGTATTGCGGCTGCAACACCGGCGCCGCCGGGCGCAAGCAGCGGCTCGACGATTATCTGACCGCGCTCCGGTCTGAGATCTGTCTCTTATACACATCTCCAAGCCCACGAGACA
>CAUUIU010000196.1:0-6121 GCA_963545025.1 uncultured Sphingopyxis sp.
CACTTCTAGCTTCGTCGGCAGCGTCAGATGTGTATAAGAGACAGGCCGATAGAGGAGGCGGCCGAGGGCGCCGAACGCGCGGCCGAAGCCGCCGAGCGCGCCGCCGCGGTCGCCGCCGGAATCCCTCGCCCAAGCGAACCCCGGGCTCCCGACTGACGCGTCAGCGCTGCCGTTCAGGGCGCGCCGCGCGGCTCGTCGTCCTCGATGCCGCCGGGCCCAAGCTCGTCATCCTCGTCATCATCGCTGCGTTCGCCGCGATAGGCGTCCATGTCGATCACGCCCGACCGTTCCATCTGCCGCATATGATCGACCAGATCCTGGACATCGTCGCTCTCGTCGCCCGACGGCGCCTTGTCGCTATCCTCGACCGGACGTTCGCGGCGCGCCGCTTCGGCGACGGTCTGTGCCTGCGCCTCCTCGTCGTCCTGCTCGCGGTTGCGCGCTTCGGGGGCTTCGTCCTTGGGGGGGGTATCGACCATGATCGGCTCCTGACTGGGGGATGCCCGTCAAACGTTTGCCGCGCCCGCGCGGTTCCTCACGCCGCCTCGGCCAGCACCTTTGTCTCGATCACCCGAATGAAGACCTCGGGGTCCTGCGCGCCGGGGATCAGCATCCGCCCGCCGAGGATGAACGCGGGCACGCCGGTGATATTCTGGTCGGCCCAATAGCCTTCCTCGGCGCGCACCATGTCGCCGAACTCGCCGTTCGCGAGGATCGCGGCGGCGCGGCCGCGATCGAGCCCGACCGATGCCGCGACGTCGGCGAGCACATCATGGTCGCTCACATCGCGATTGTCGGTGAAATGCGCGCCGAACAGCGCGAGCTTCAGCGCCGTCTGCACGCCCGTCGCTGCCTCTTGCTCCGGCGCCTCGAGCGCTCCCGCCCAAGTTAGCAGGCGGTGCGCGTCGAAACTGTTGCGCATCCGGAAATCGGGGCCGCGGTTGAAGGTAAAGCCCAAGTCGGCGGCGATCCCCGCCATCCGACCCGTGTTCGCGCGGCTCTGCTCCGCGCTGATGCCATATTTGCGCATCACATGGCTCGCCGCGTCCTCTCCCTCGGCGGGCATGTCGGGGTTGAGTTCGAACGGGTGCCATTGCACGCGGAAATCGAGCCGCCCTTCGAAATGCGCCATCACCTGGCCAAATTTCAGCCAGCCGATGATGCACCAAGGGCACATCACATCGGACACGATATCGACCGAAAGGCGCGGGACCTCGTTCACGGCAATTCTCCTGCCGGCGAAGGTCCGGCTAAATCCTGTCGGCCTCCCGGCGGTCTTTTCCCGTACGTCGGTCGCCCTTGCGGCGATCCGGTCCTTTAAAATCGGGACTATCGGCAACACGCCGGTCGTCCCCCCGCCTGTCCTGACTGTCCCGTTTGTCATCGGCTGCCATACGCTCCCCCTCCACCACCAAAGGAAAACAAAAGCGCGACCCGGAATTATTTACTCATATTATCGGCAAAAAACAAGTAAAGCCGCGCTCATGGTACGGGGTCGTGCCCCGGCTCGACCGGCGTAGCCGCAGCTTCGACCGCCACCGCGGGGCGCGACAGCACCCACCAGCTTCCGAGCATCAGCGCCAGCGTCAGCGCCTCGATGATCATCGCCTGCACGATACCGGGGTTAATCGCATCGCCCATGCCTAGGCCGATCAGCCGGCCGGTGAGCGCGGTGCCATAGAGCGCCGCCGGGACGAGCAGCGCGCGGGCCCAGCCCGGCACCAGCGCGCCGAGCGCCGCGCTACCCGCGGCGACCAGGAAAAAGGCCGACAGGTCGGCGCGCACCGTATTCGCGGCGACGCCGTCGATCCCGATGCCAAAGGTTTCGGTGTAGGTCGCGGGGTCGAGCACACCCTGCACGCCGAGGATGGTGAAAAAGGCGGCCCACAGCAGGACCGCGCCGCGCAAAACCCAGTTTATCATTGGCCTTCTCCCCTATCGCCGCAAAGGCTGCGGCATCGGGGCGGAAAGTTCAATCTATTCCGCGGCCTCGGCGGCAAAAGTCTCTTCGATCCAGCCGCCGCCGAGCACCCGGCTCGCGTCCGCCGCATCGTACAGCACCGCCGCCTGCCCCGGCGCGACGCCATATTCTGGAGTCGCGAAAAACAGCCGGTCGCCTTCGACCCGCGCCGGCACCGGCCGCGCCATGCTGCGTACCTTGGCCACCACCGGTTGGCCCTCGATCGCGCCGAGCCAGTTCGCCTCGCCGATCAGCGCACTCGACACTGCAAGAGCGCGCCGCGGTCCGACCACCACCTGCTTCGCAGCGGCGTCGAGGCGCACGACATAGAGCGGCTCGGCCTGTCCGCCGATCTCGATCCCGCGCCGCTGGCCGACGGTATAATGGATCAGCCCCTTGTGCGCGCCGAGCACGGTCCCGTCGACATGGACGATCTCGCCTTGGTCGTCGGCCTCGGGGCGCAGCTTGCGGACGAGGGTCGCATAGTCGCCGTCGGGGACGAAGCAAATGTCCTGGCTGTCGGGCTTGCCCGCGACGCCCAGCCCCAGCTCGCGCGCGATCTCACGCACGACGCTCTTTTCGAGACCGCCGAGCGGGAAGCGCAAAAAGTCGAGTTGTTCCTGCGTCGTCGCAAACAGGAAATAGCTCTGATCGCGCGCCGGATCGACCGCACGGTGCAGTTCGGCGCCGTTCGGTCCCATCATGCGGCGGACATAATGGCCGGTCGCAAGGCAATCGGCGCCCAGATCCTTGGCGAGCGCGAACAGGTCGGTGAACTTCACCCCCATATTGCAGCGCACGCACGGGATCGGCGTCCGGCCTGCCAGATACTCGTCGGCGAACTGGTCAATCACCGTGTCGCGGAAACGGCTTTCATGGTCGTGGACATGATGCGCGAAGCCCAGCCGGTCGGCGACAGCGCGCGCGTCGCGAATATCCTGCCCGGCGCAGCACGCGCCGACGCGCTTCGCCTTGGCGCCATGGTCGTAAAGCTGCAGCGTCACGCCGATGACTTCAGCGCCCGAACGCGCCGCGAGCGCGGCCACCACGCTCGAGTCGACTCCGCCAGACATGGCGACGACGATTCGCCGATCCTTGAGCGGCTCGGCGAGCTGAAAGTCGGCGCGGGCGAGCCCGGCGGGGGAAAGCGTGGTGATCATGGTCGGCGCCATCTAGGGATGCGCGGGCGAAAATGCCAGCTTTTCCGCCATAACCGTCAAGATATTGACGGGGGTTAAGTTTCGCTAACAGGCTCTGAAACGGGCATTTACGGTACCTTAGCTCCTCTCGCGTAGACGAGTCTCATGAACCTCGTCCCGTCCGATCTTCCGCGCCTTGCCGGTGCGGCCAGCCTGTCGAAGCCCGGCTTCGATATCCTGTTGGCCATCTCCAGCGCGCGCCAGACCGCGCAGCCGACCGCGCGGCTGCTGCGTGCAGCCGCGATGGGCGAGTCGCGCCGGGCGAAGCTTAACGCGCTGTGCGAAATGCTGGGCGGACGGGCCGCCGATGCACGCCGCAACGCACCCTGCCCGGTTCGTTTCCTCGATTTGTCGGACAGGGCGAACGCCCTGCCGGAAACTATGAACAGCCTGTTTACCAGAGGGTTTCAGCCGATGTTGAACCCCTTGCATATAGACCAGCGATCGTCGGCTCTGCCGATACCCCCCGACGAAGACATTATGGAATGAATATGATCGAAAACCAGAAAATCCGGCCCGCTCAGGTCATCGGCCCGCTCGGCGAACCGTTGACGATCGACTCGCTGCCGCCGCCGAACACCACCCGCTGGGTCGTTCGTCGCAAGGCAGAGGTCGTCGCCGCGGTCAACGGCGGCCTGCTGACGGTCGATGAAGTCTGCGAACGCTATGGTCTCACCCTCGAGGAGTTTGCCGGCTGGCAGCGCTCGATCGACCGCAGCGGCATGCCGGGTCTGCGCGTGACGCGCATCCAGCACTATCGCGATCTCTACGAGCGCCAGCAGCGCTTCTGATCGCACCTGCCATACGGGTAGAGAGAGGGCGCCTCCGGGCGCCCTCTTTTTTTGGACGGCTTTGGGGTGGGGAGCTGTCGTTTACTTAAACGGTCGATTGCGGACCTCGCGGCGCGATCAGCAATAGCCGGAAGCCCCGTCAGCCGAAGTGACGACGGAACCAACCCCGCTTTTTTGGGACGACCGGGGATTGACCGGAAATTCGCACCAGATAATTGCCCAGGATAGCGGCTTGCTGCTTGGTCATAAGGACGCGAAACAAATCGGGGTCGTGCTTCTTGGCCGCTTCCGAAGACTGTACGCTTTCGAGCCGGAGCATTATGCGGTCACCCGCATCATGGTGTGTCCAGCCGACCAGTGCTCCAAAACTCTCCATCATCTCGCCCTCACGATTTTCGCGCGAGCGATGCCGCCCGCCCGCGAGGTGTGGTTACCAGACCTTTAGCGGAATGTCGTCAAAGGGTCGGAAGCGGATGCCGGCCAGATCCGGCCGAGCCGCAGCTGCAAAAAATAGGAAAAGGGCGGCAGGCCGCCGCCCTTTTCATGTCATGGCCGAAGAGAGGACGACCCTCCCCGGCCGGCCCCTCTCATTGCGCCAGATAGCCGCCGTCGATCACCAGTTCGGTGCCGGTGACATAGCTCGACTCGTCGGAGGCGAGATAGAGCGCGCCATAGGCGATCTCGATCGGCTCACCGCCACGCTTCATCGGCGTCGCATCGATCACGGCATCGTTGAGGTCCGCCGCCTGCGCGTCGGTGAGCGGGGTGTGGATGAAACCCGGATGCAGCGAATTCACCCGGATACCGTCACCGACATAGGTCATCGCGGCATTTTTCGACATGTTGCGCACGGCGCCCTTTGCGGCGTGATAGCTGTGCGCCCCGGCGACTGCGGCGCTGCCCCAGATCGACGAGATGTTGATGATCGAGCCCGTCTTGCGCGGGCGCATCGCACGCACCGCTTCGCGCATCCCCAGGAACACCCCCGTCTGGTCGACCGCGATCATCCGGTTCCACGCTTCGATGCCCAGCTCTTCGAGCGGCTCGTAAGCGATGATCCCGGCGTTGTTGACCAGCACGTCGAGCCGGCCGTGTTTGGCGACGATCGCGGTGACCGCGGCGGTCCAATCGGCCTCCTGCGTCACGTCGAGCTGCACGGCCTCGACGCCATCGGCATAGGGCTCACTCGGAGCGGTGATGTCGCTCGCGATGACATGGGCGCCTTCCTTGGCGAACAGATCGGTGATGGCATGGCCAATGCCGCCCGCAGCTCCGGTGACGAGCACCACCTTGTCCTGAAGTCTCATGGCAAATTCCTTTCGTGTCTTATGGCTGGCGGATGTCGGACGACGCCCGCGAGCCGATGAGCCGAAAATGGGCCACCATCTTATATTTCGGAAGTTTATTGTTTGGATTTTAGATATTCGTATGAGAATATAACTGATGCGCTACGACCTCAACTTGCTGCCCGTTTTTGTCACGCTGATGGAAGAGCGCAGCGTTACCCGCGCTGCCGAGCGCCTGGGCATCACCCAGCCCGCTTTGTCGAACAGCCTCGCGCGTCTCCGCACCACGATGCAAGATCCGCTCTTCATCCGCGAACGCTATGGCATCCAGCCGACCCCGGTCGCGCTCGAGCTCGCACCGGCGATCGCCGAGGCGCTGGCAAGGATCGACGACATCGTCCGTCGTCAGCAGGATTTCGACCCCGCGAAGGCCGAGCGGGATCTGACTATCGCCCCCAGCAGCTATGTCGAACTCGCCTTGGTTCCCACGATCGTCTCCCGGATCGAGCAACAGGCGCCGGGCATCCGGCTCCGCGTCACCCCCTTTGGCACCGACCTTGCCGAGACCGGCGCGATTTCCGGCACCACGGCGCTCGTCCTCGGCCGGATCGTCGAGCCGCCCGACAATCTCGTCGTGCAGCATCTGTTCGACGACAGCCTCGCCTGCGTCGTCCGCGCCGATCATCCCGATATCGGCGACAGCCTGTCGCGCGAACAGTTCGAACGGCTGCGCCATGTGAACATCATGCCGCCGGGGCGGCTGCGCGCCGGCCTGTTTCAGGAATTCGAGCGGCAAGGCGTCCGCCGCGACGTCGCGGTATCGGTCACCAGTTTCCTCGCGGCGCCCGAGATGGTCGCGGTGACCGATTATTGCACGCTGCTACC
>CAUUIU010000197.1:0-6085 GCA_963545025.1 uncultured Sphingopyxis sp.
CACCCGCACCGACCCCAGCGCCCACCCCGGTGGCGCCGGCCGCGCCGGGTTCATGGGAGGATCGCGCCCTCAACAACGGCGCATGGCGTTTCGATGCGGGAAGCCGCACCGCCGCCTTCGTACCAACCGGAAGCGCGAACCCGTTGCTGACCATGGCGTGCAGCGGCGGCGCAATCCGCCTGACCTCGGGCCTTGCTGGCAATGTCAGCCTGCGCACCAGCGCGGGGACCGATCAGATCCGTTTCGAGGGTGGCGGCGCGAGCTTGCCCGTCCGCGACCCGCGGCTCGACCGCATCGCCTTCAGCCGCGGCCGCTTCGCGCTCGAAGCCCCCGGTGGCGGCGGGCTGACGCTGCCCGTCCAGTCCGAAATCGGACGCGTGATCGAGGATTGCCGATAAATTCCTCCCTGTGGCGAAGCCATGGGGAGGGGGACCGCCGCCGCAGGCGGTGGTGGAGGGGCGACGACGTCGCGTCATGGCCCCTCCGTCAGCGCTTCGCGCTGCCACCTCCCCATGCCTGCGGCACAGGGAGGACTTCTCCTCCTCGTCACCCCGGACTTGATCCGGGGTCTAGATTACGGCGCGCCACTGGATCCCGGATCAAGTCCGGGATGACGAATCCGAGGACTCGCTTACTTCTTCAATCCAATCTCCCTCAGCCGTTCCTGCAGATATTCGTCGGCGGTGATCGGCGTCGGATAGAGGTTCGGATGCGACGCATCGACGCAGCTTTCGAGCGTTTCGATCGGATAGTCCGAACGGAAGTGCAGGAAGAAGGGCATCGAATAGCGCGCAACGCTCGCACGGCCCGCGTCGGGGTTGCGCACGCGGTGGGTGGTCGAGGGCAGCTTGTTGTTGGTGAGGCGCTGGAGCATGTCGCCGACATTGACCGCCATCGCGCCCGGCGGTGGGCTGACCGGAAGCCAGCTGCCATCCTTGTCGAGGATTTCGAGACCGGCTTCCTCGGCGCCGAGCAGCAAGGTGATCGTGTTGATATCCTCATGCGCCTCGGCGCGGATGCCCTTCGCGGGCGCCTCGACGGGCGGATAATGGAGCAGGCGCATCACGCTGTTGCCGTCGGCGACGGTGTCGTCGAAGAAAGCGGGATCGAGGCCGAGGTAACGCGCAATGCCCGAGAGCAGGCGGGCGCCGACGCGGTCGAACTCGGCGAAAAGCTTGTCATAGGCGGTGCGGAAGCCGTCGACTTCGGCGGGCCAGACATTGTTCGGCTGCTGCGCGGCGAGGTGGTGGCCCGCGGGCAGGTCGCGGCCGACGTGCCAGAATTCCTTGAGATCGACTTCCTTCGCGCCCTTGGCGATTTCGGTGCCGAACGGGGTGTAGCCGCGCGCACCGCCGCCGCCGGCGATATGATAGGCGCGCTTGGTTTCTTCGGGCAGCGCGAAGAAGGCCTTTGCCTTGTCCCACGCTTCGTCGATCAGCGCGGGGTCGATACCGTGGTCGGTGATCAT
Source organism: uncultured Sphingopyxis sp. (assembly GCA_963545025.1). Taxonomy (GTDB): domain Bacteria; phylum Pseudomonadota; class Alphaproteobacteria; order Sphingomonadales; family Sphingomonadaceae; genus Sphingopyxis. Next base: position 1,469 of record CAUUIU010000197.1, read on the forward strand.
CGCGAAGCCGAAGCGTTCGAACGAGGCGCCGAAGTCCTTGGCGAACTGGTCGGCGGGAAGCGACATCGAAATGGTCGGAACAGCGGCGGTCATAAGTTCATCCATATTAAGCGGGCATATTGAGCGGGGCCGGGCCACCGCGACTCTGTTTTCGCATGTAGGAGCGTAGGCGGTGCAGGGAAAGAGGCTCGCTCTTTTCAAACCGGCCGCGATTGCTAAGAGAGCGGCATGGCAAAATCATATTGGCTGATGAAATCCGAACCCGACGCCTATGCGTGGGAGCAGCTCGTCAAGGATGGCACGGGCATGTGGGACGGCGTGCGCAATCACACCGCAAAGCTCAACCTGATGGCGATGAAGGTCGGCGACGAGGCCTTTTTCTATCACAGCAATATCGGCAAGGAATGCGTGGGGATCCTGACGGTCACCGAAGAGAGCTTTCCCGATCCGACCGCCGAAAAGGGCTCGCCCTGGGTCGTGGTGCGTGTTGCGCCGGTGCGCGCGCTGGCCAATCCCGTGACGCTGGCGGCGATCAAGGCCGATCCCAAGCTCGCCGACATGGATCTGATCCGCCAGTCGCGACTGTCGGTCGGGCGCGTCACGCCCGCAGAGTGGAAGCATATTCTGAAAAAGTCGGAAAAGCCCGAGGGCTGATCGCTCAGCCGCCGTTTGCCGCGCGGTCGGGACGGCGCAGTTTCGCCTGCAGATGCTCGGCCACGGACGGGTGCAGCGGGCTGACGAATTCGCATCCGTAATTATTGCCCTCGCCGCGGCGCACCACGGCTTCCAGTGGTTGCAGGCCGGGAAGGTTCACCCAGATATGCTTGCCGATCTGCGGCCGGGCAAAGGTGATCATCCGGAATCCGGTCGAGGACAGGTCGAACAGTTCGACATCGAACGGGTTGAAACCCGGTTCGCGGAAGCGTGCATTGGCGCGAACGGGAGCGCGCTCGGCGCCGCGTCCGGTGGTCGGCACTTTTTCGATGACTGGATTGCGGGTCCCCAACACGGTCTGATCTTTCTTTGGTCAGTCTTCTGATTCGCCCTGTTTTACGGCATCGTTGGTTATCGCAAAGTGAAGGAATATGGTGAAAATCGCCTATATCTTTGGCACGTCGCCGACCGCCATCAACTGGCTGGGATAAGCGGCGACGAGCGGCATTGCCTCGCGCCATTCGGCGGTGAGCCACCGGTCATGGTCTTCGGCGTGCAGGATGACGGGCATCGTTCCCGGCCGATGGTGCGTAACAAGCCGGTTGGCATCGGTCGCCATCACCGCAAAGCTTGGCCAGTCCTCGCCTTGGCGATGCAGTCCGGCAAAAGCGAACAGCGGGCGTGACGGCAGCGAGAACCAGCATTGCCGCCGGGCGCCGGCCGGTCCCGACCATAGCGCAAAACCGGTCGCGGGGATCAGGCAACGCAGTTCGGGGTGGCGCAGCGTGCCGATCCAGAAGGGGCTTTCGAGATTGCGGACCTGTGTCACCGGATCGGTGCCGCGGGGCGGCGGCGGCACGCCCCACAGCTTGGGGCGCAGAAAATAGCGCGATCCGCTCCGGCGGTCGGCGACGATGACCGGTGCGGGGCGCCCGGGTGCGACATAATCGCCCGCCCAGGGATCTTCACCCGCCTCCGCGCCGAAAGTCGCGGCGATCAGGCGTGCCGGAGCGTCGAGACGATAGAGGTGCATGCGGCCAGATTGCGGGGCCGTGCCGGGCTGTCAACCGGCCCCCGCCGCGGGCTTCACTTGTCCCAGGGCGACTTTTCGGGGTTGCTCGTCGTATCGCTCTGGCCGCTGCTGCGATCGGCGGCGCGGTCGGCCGCGACGATCACCCCTGCGCCCATCATGCCGCAGCCCACAAAGCCGAGGATGGCGAGGCAGCCCAGGCCCATCAGGATCGATTTCATCATATCGGCCATCGTGCCGCTCCGTCGTTGTTCCGGCAGCGGCTATAGTCACGCCAAGTAAAAATCGCGTTTACTGGTCGGCCTTTACCCGGCCGCGGCCGGCCTTGACGCTGCTGCGCGCCTTTTTGCTGTCGACGCGGCGCGCCTTCGCTGCCTTGCTGGGCTTGGTCTTGATCCGCCGTTCGGGGCGGACGAGCGCCGCATCGACCAGCTCGGACAGCCGCGTGCGGGCGTCGGCGCGGTTCGCCTCCTGCGTCCGATAGCGGCGCGCGAGGATGATCAGTTCGCCCTCGCTCGTCATCCGGCTACCAGCGAGCGTTTTCAATCGCTTATAAGCATCGGGGGCGAGGCCGAGCGCATAGACGTTGACCCGCAGCTGGCACGCGGTTGCGACCTTGTTGACGTTCTGCCCCCCCGGCCCCGTACCGGCGAGAAATTTCTCGCTGATCGCGCTTTCGGGGATGTCAGCCACGGGTCGGCGAGGCTCCCTCGGGCGTTTCGAAGCCCAGCGCGGCGAAGGTATCGGGGAAGGGCGCCTCGGCAATTATTGACGGCTTGACGTCACGTTTCACCACCAGCCGTTCGGCGTGAAGCAAGGTGCGCGTCTTGGTGCCGCCGCGGCCATAGACGGGATCGCCGACAAGCGCGAAGCCGAGGCCTTCGAGCGCGTGGACGCGCAGTTGATGGGTGCGACCGGTTTCGGGGCGGAAACGCAGCAGGCTGCGCTCGCCGACGACCGCAAGCTTTTCCCAATGCGACACCGACGGCTTGCCCTTCGGGTCGCCGACCATGCGCCAGCCTTCTTCGGCGGTCGAAACCTTCGAAAGCGGCAGGTCGATCGTGCCGCCATCGCCATCCGGCACACCCTCGACGATCGCGAGATATTGCTTCTCGACCTCGCGGCTTTCGAACGCGCGGGTAAAGCGGCCGTGCGCCTTGGGGTTGCGCGCGAGGAGCAGGCAGCCCGAGGTGTCGCGGTCGAGCCGGTGGACCGCGAGCGGCCAGCGTTTGAAGCCGAACTTGAGCAGGTCGAGATGATTCTCAAGGCTGATACTGCCGTCGCGCGGGGCGTCGACGGGCAGGCCAGCGGGTTTGTCGATGACAAGGGCCTCGCCATCGAGGAACAGGACACGGTCTGAAAGGAGCATGGCGCGCTATAGGGCCTGATCGGTTGAGGGGGAAGCGCCTCGCGATTTTCCCGATACCGTTAATCGGCCCTCAACGAAAAGGCGCGGCGCTGCTCAGTCGAAAGCGTAAACGTCCATCGCGAGCACGGCGTAGGTGGTGCTCGCGTGCAGCCGTTCGGCCGCGAACGGCGTTCCGCCGGCGCCCATCGCAACGAAAAGCGGCAGGATATGGTCGGGCGTCGGATGGTTGTCGCGGCCGTGCGGTGCCCGTTCGACCGCGTGAAGGATGTCGTCGAACGCGCCGGTCGCCATGCGTTCCGCAATCCAGTCAGTGAAATCGCTTACCCAGGACAGCACAGGGGCGTCGATGGGCGGACGCGTGGTGAAATAGGCGCGGAGGTTGTGCGTGATGCTGCCCGACCCGACGATGAGCACACCTTCGTCGCGGAGCGGGGCGAGTGCCTGCCCCAGCGCATAATGCCATTCGGGCGAGGCGTTGGAATGGATCGAAAGGCTGACCACGGGAATGTCGGCGTCGGGATAGACGAGCGACAGCGGCACCCATGCGCCGTGATCGAGGCCGCGGTCGGGGTCCGCAGCAACCGCAAGACCGTGGTCCGCGAGCAATTCTACCACGCGGCTCGCCAGCGCCGGATCGCCCGGTGCGGGGTAGCGCATCGCAAACAGTTCATCGGGAAAGCCGCCGAAATCATGGATCGTCGGCGGGGCGGCCGAGGCGGTCACCGACGCCCGGTTCGCTTGATAGGCCGCATCATGATGCGCCGAGACGACAAGGATCGCGCGCGGGCGCGGCAAAAGCGGTGCCAGCCCGGCGAGGAAGGTCCGCGCCGGGCTGGGCTCGAGCGCCATCATCGGCGAGCCATGCGAAAGGAATAGGCTCGGGAGACGGCGCATCGGTTCAGGCAGCCTGCTTCAGTTCGCTGATCGCCGAGGTCGCGCGGTTCAGCGCTTCGCCGTCCATCATCTGCTGGTCGGCGGCGATGATCGTAACATCGGTGATGCCGACGAAACCGAGGACATGGCGCAGATAGCCGGTCGCGAAATCATAGTCGCTGCCGACGGGCACGCCGCCCGAGGCGACGACCAGATAGGCCTTCTTGCCGGTCAGCAGGCCTTCGGGGCCAGCTTCGGTGTAGCGGAAGGTGCGGCGGGCGCGGGCGATCAGGTCGATCCAGGCCTTCAGCGATGCGGGAATGGCGAAGTTATAGACCGGAACGCCGATGACGATCGTGTCGGCGGCTTCGAGTTCGGCGATCAGTTCGTCCGAGCTCGCGAGCAGTGCCTTCTGTTCGTCGCTGCGGTCGGCGTCGTCGGTGAAATTGGCACCGACCCAGCCTTCGGTCAGCAGCGCGGGCGGAGTGAGCGCGAGGTCGCGGTGCACGACATTGGCGCCATAGCCCTGTTCGATCAGGTGATTGACGAGCTGGCCGGACAGCTGGCGCGTCGTCGACCCGTCGTTGCGGGCGCTGGCATCGATACGAAGAATATTGGTCATCGAACTACTCCTTGGTTGAAATGCTGTCTCTTATACACATCTGACGCTGCCGACGAAGCTAGAAGTGTA
>CAUUIU010000198.1:0-6076 GCA_963545025.1 uncultured Sphingopyxis sp.
CTTTCGTCGCGCCCCGTGGGGTCGCCGATCCGCGTCGTCCCGCCGCCCATCAGCCCGACGGGCTTGTGCCCCGTCTGTTGCAGGCGGCGCAGCATCATGATCTGGACGAGGCTGCCGACATGCAGCGACGGTGCGGTTGCGTCGAAGCCGATATAACCCGGGATCACCTGTTTGGCGGCAAGCGCATCGAGCCCTTCCGCGTCGGTCATCTGATGGATATAGCCTCGCTCGTCGAGCAGGCGCAGCAGGTCGGATTTATAGTTCGTCATAGCGGGCGGGCGCTTAGCATGGGGTTTGATATTTGGATAGCATGCGCAAGGAACTGATCTGTCATCCGGGCACCCCGGCAAGGGCAGTGCGCGCCGTCACGGTCGAGGTGTCGCTGTCGTTCGATGACGGTTTTGCGCTGCGCTTCATGGTCGACGGTGTGATCGGCGATATCGTCCTGCCGCCCGGCGACGGCCAGCTCGTCATCGCCGACAGCGCGACCGACGGATTGTGGCAAAGCACCTGCTTCGAGGCCTTTCTGACCGAGGATGGCGAGCCCGATTATACCGAATTCAACTATGCCCCCGACGGGCGCTGGGCCTGCTATCAGTTCGACGATTATCGCTCGCTGCTGCGCGCCGACGACCTCGCGCCGTGGGACATGGCGGCCGAGCGAAGCGACGCGCAATATGTACTGCGCGTCGAACCCGGTATATTTCCCGACAATGGTGCGAAGCTCGCGCTGTCGGCGGTGATCGAGGAAACGGACGGCACCAAAAGCTATTGGGCACTCGCGCACCCGCCGGGCAAGCCCGATTTCCATCATCCCGATTGCTTTGCGGTCAAGCTTGGGGCACCCGACGCGGCATGATTGTTTCCTTCGGCATCGACCGCCTGCTCGCCGACCCCGCGCTCCGCGCCCCGCTTGAAGGCAAGCGCGTCGCGCTGCTCGCGCACCCCGCCTCGGTCACGGCCGATCTGACGCACAGCGTCGATGCGCTCGTTGCGGCGGGTCTCGATATCACGGCGGTTTTCGGCCCGCAGCACGGCGTGCGCGGTGACCTGCAGGACAATATGATGGAGTCGCCGGACTTCACCGATCCGACCTATGGCATGCCGGTGTTCAGCCTTTATGGCGAGGTGCGCCGTCCGTCGGGCCAGTCGATGCACACCTTCGACGTCATGCTCGTCGACCTGCAGGATCTCGGCTGCCGCATCTACACCTATGTGACGACCCTGCTCTACATCCTCGAAGCTGCGGCGCAGCATGGCAAGGCGGTGTGGGTGCTCGACCGCCCGAACCCGGCGGGGCGCCCGGTCGAGGGCACGCGGCTGCTCGAAGGATGGGAAAGCTTCGTCGGCGCCGGGCCCATGGTCATGCGTCATGGCCTCACGATGGGCGAGATGGGACATTGGTTCATCCGCCACTTCGACCTGGACGTCGATTATCGCGTAATCGAAATGGACGGCTGGGACCCGAAAGGCCCCGGCTTCGGCTGGCCGGAGGGTCGTGTGTGGATCAACCCCAGCCCCAATGCCGCCAACCTCAACATGGCGCGCGCCTATGCCGGCACGGTGATGGTTGAGGGTGCGACGCTCAGCGAGGGCCGGGGCACGACGCGCCCGCTCGAACTGTTCGGCGCGCCCGATATCGATGCAAAGGCGGTGATCGCCGAAATGTGCCGCCTCGCGCCCCACTGGCTCGGCGGGTGCAAGCTGCGCGATATCTGGTTCCAGCCGACCTTTCATAAGCATGTCGGCCAGCTGAGCAGCGGCGTGCATATCCATGCCGAGGGGCCGTGGTACGATGATGCGGCGTTCCAGCCGTGGCGCATGCAGGCACTGGGCTTCAAGGCGATCCGCAGCCTCTATCCGGACTATCCGATCTGGCGCGGCAAGGATTTCAAATATGAGTATACCGACGATGTGCTCGCGATCGACGTGATCAACGGCGGCCCGGGCCTGCGCGAGTGGGTCGACGATGCGGGCGCGACGGCCGCCGATCTCGATGCGCTGGCGCTGCCGGACGAAGCGGCGTGGCGCGAAGAGATTGCGGATTTGCTGATCTACTGACGAAGGGAATGGAAATGCACCGGCGGCAATTTCTCGGCACGGCGGCCCTGACGGGAATGGCGGCCACCTTGCCCATATCGGTGCTCGCCGCCGACACGGCAGCGCTGCCGAACCTTGCCGCCAAGGCTGTCCCCATTGGCAAGGCCGAGCGCATGGCGCGCATCGCCAAGGCGAAGGAACTGATGCGCGCGAACAATATCGGCGCGTTGCTGATCGAGCCGGGGTCGAGCCTTATCTATTTTACCGGCGTGCGCTGGTCGCGAAGCGAACGGCTGACCGCCGCAGTGCTCACCCGCGAAGGCGAGGTGGCGGTCATCACGCCCTTCTTCGAAGAACCGTCGGTGCGTGAGAGCCTCGCCATCGAAGCCGAGGTGCTGACCTGGAACGAGGATGAGAACCCGCTTGCCGCCGTCGCCGCCTGGCTCGGCAAGCGTGGGCTGGCCAAGGGCCGCATCGGCGTCGAGGAAACGGTGCGCTATTTCGCTGTCGACGGCCTCGAAAAGGCCATGCCCGATGCGACCGTCGTCAACGGCGCCCCGGTCGTGCGCGGCTGCCGGATGCACAAGTCGCTGGCCGAAATCGCGCTCATGCAGATTGCCGCCGACATCACCATCGCCGCCTATCGCCACACGGCGCCGCGCGTCGAGGCGGGGATGGCCCCGGCCGACATTGGCGCAATCATGAAGGCCGCGACGACCGCGCTCGGCGGACGCAGCGAGTTCGAGCTGATCCTGCTCGGCGAAGCGAGCGCCTATCCGCACGGCAGCGGCAAGCCGCAGGCGGTGAAGGACGGCGAGGTCGTGCTGATGGATTGCGGCGCCACGGTGCACGGCTATCAGTCCGATATCTCGCGGAGCTTCGTTTACGGCAAGGCGAGCCCGCGCCAGCGACAGGTGTGGGACCAGATGCGCAAGGGGCAGGACGTCGCCTTCGCCGCGGCAAAGCTCGGCACGCCCGCAGGCAAGGTCGATGATGCGGTGCGCGCCTATTATGAAAGCCTCGGCTGGGGTCCGGGCTACAAGCTGCCCGGCACCTCGCACCGCACCGGCCACGGCATCGGCCTCGACGGCCACGAGCCGGTCAATCTGGTGCGCGGCGAAACCACGCCGCTCGCGCCGGGCATGTGTTTCTCGAACGAGCCGGGGATCTATATCCCCGGCGAATTCGGCATCCGGCTGGAAGACTGTTTTTATATGACCGCGGCGGGGCCGAAATGGTTCAGCGAGCCGCCGCCGTCGATCGACAAGCCGTTCGGCTGAAGATCAGCCCGCCTTAGCCACCGCGACCATCGCGGGGCGCAGCAGGCGGTCCTTCATCATATAGCCCGCCTGCATTTCCTGAACGATCGTGCCCGGCGTTTGTTCGCTCGGGATTTCGAGCATCGCCTGATGCTGATTAGGGTCGAGAGGCAGGCCGATCGCCGCAATACGCGTGATGCCGTTGCGTTCGAACACGCTCAGCAATTCGCGCTCGGTCGCTTCGAGACCTGTTACGAGCGGTTTGATCGCCGCATCCTCGCGCTGCTCGGCGGTCAGCGCGGCGAGCGCGCGGCCCAGATTGTCGGCGACGGACAGGATATCGCGCGCGAACTTGGTCGACGCATAAGCGTGCGCGTCGGCAATTTCCTTTTCCTTGCGGCGGCCCAGATTCTGGGTCTCGGCGCGTGCATAAAGTAGGTCTTGCTGAAGCCCGGCGATCTGTTCGGCGAGCTTTGCCGTTTCGTCCTGCTCGCCGGCGGCAGGTGCTGCGGTTTCGGTTTCGGCGCCGTCGTCGACGGGCGTGTCGTTTTCGTTGTTCGTCATGAGCCTTATCGTATCAGTCTGGAGAGCGATTGTGCGGTGAAATCCACCATGGGAACGATCCGGGCATAGTTCAAGCGCGTGGGGCCAATGACCCCGACCACGCCGACCACGCGCCCATCGGCTCCGCGATAGGGCGCCGCTATCACGGACGAGCCCGAAAGCGAGAATAATTTATTCTCCGAGCCGATGAAAATGCGCGTCGCGCTGCCCTCGCGGGCGCTGTCGAGAAGCTGCGCGATGTCCTGCTTGGTCTCGAGTTCGTCGAGAAGTTGGCGCACGCGGTCGAGGTCGCCGACCGCATTTTCGTCGAGCAGATTCGCTTGCCCGCGCACGATCAGCACCGGGCGGTCGGCGCCGTCGGACGACCAGATCGCGAGTCCGCGTGACACCAGATCCTGCGCCGCGCGGTCGATCGCGATGCGCTCGGCCTCGATCTCGCGCCGCACCCGCGCCATCGCTTCGGCCAGCGTCAGCCCGCTCAGCGTCGCGCTGATATAATTGCCCGCCTCGACCAGCGCCGACGGATTGAGCCCCAGCGGAATGTCGATGACGCGGTTCTCGACGGTCCCGTCGCCCGCGACGAGCACGACGAGCGACTGGCTCGCCGACAAGGGTACGAAGGCGAGCTGTTTCAGCACCCGCTCGTGCTTGGGCACGAGCACGAGCCCCGCGCAGGCCGAAAGCCCCGACAGCGCCGCGGTCGCCTGCGCCAGTGCGCTTTCGATCGGTCCGCCTTCGGACAGGCTCGCCTCGATCTGCGCGCGGTCCTCCGCTGACGGTTCGGCGACCTGCATCATCCCGTCGACGAAGAGGCGGAGGCCCTGTTCCGTCGGGAGACGCCCCGCGCTGGTATGCGGGCTCGCGAGCAGGCCGAACTCCTCCAGGTCCTGCATAACGTTGCGGATCGACGCGGGGGAGAGGTTGAGCGCCGTGAGCTTCGACAGCGTGCGCGACCCGACAGGCTGGCCGGTCTCGAGATAGGCGTCGACGACCAGCCGGAACACATCGCGGGCGCGCGTGGTGAGTTCGGTGATCGGCGGGGTGGTCATAGGGAGGATTTAGGGATGGAGGGGAGTAGGGGCAAGCGCGGCGCCGATCCATACCCCAAGCTTCGTCATTCCCGCGAAAGCGGGAACCCAGTTGCACTGTCGGCTCGCTAGGTTCCCGCTTTCGCGGGAATGACGAAGAAAAGAAGGTGCAATTGGCGGACCTTCTGCATAGCCTTCCGATCCGGGGGAGGACAGCTATGACGACACGCCCGCTTACCCAAGACGACCCGCTCGACGATTTTGACCACCGCGACATCATCCTGCTCGGCCGCAAGCATCTGGTCTACACGATGGGCAGCGGCCCCGCGGTGATCGTGATGACCGAAATGCCCGGCATCAGTCCGCATGTCGCGCGCTTCGCGCGCTGGGTTCGGGACGCGGGTTTCACCGTCTACATGCCGCACATCTTCGGCAAGGATGGCGCCGTGCCCCGCATGCCCGGCGCGTTCTTCACCATCCTCGGCGGCTGCATCAGCCGCCAGTTCCGTGCCTTCCAGGCCAATGAAAGCTCGCCCGCGACGCAGTGGCTCCGCGCGCTCGCGGCGCAGGCACACAAGGAATGCGGCGGCCAGGGCGTCGGCGCGATCGGCATGTGCTTCACCGGCAATTTCGCGCTGTCGATGATGCTGGAGCCCGCGGTGCTCGCACCGGTACTGGCGCAGCCATCGCTGCCGCTCAACGATGCGGCGGGCATGCACATAGCCCCCGACGAACTCGCCGCGGTCAAGGCGCGGATGGACGTCGAGGATCTGACCGTGCTCGCCTATCGCTTCGAAGGCGACAAATTCTGCAAGGCCGCGCGCTTCGCCGCCTATGAAGATGCGCTCGGCGACCGCTTCATCGGCCGCGTGCTGCCCGACGAGGCGGCAAACCCCGACAGCCCGATGAAGAACCCGCACAGCGTTGTCACCATTCATCTGATCGATGAAGTGGGCCAGCCGACGGTGCAGGCGCGCGACGAAATCCTCGATTTCTTCCGTATGCGGTTGAGCGATTGACGCGGGCGGCCTAAGGGCGGCGGCAATCACCTATTGAAAGGATCATCCATGCGCCCTTCCGGCCGCGCGCCCGACCAGATGCGCCCCATCGCCATCGAAACCGAATTCACCATCCATGCCGCTGTCTCTTATACACATCTCCGAGCCCACGAGACACTGAGCGATC
>CAUUIU010000199.1:0-6062 GCA_963545025.1 uncultured Sphingopyxis sp.
AGAAGACGGCATACGAGATCGCTCAGGGTCTCGTGGGCTCGGAGATGTGTATAAGCGACAGCCCCCGAAGATGCGCCCGCCGGCGAGCGCCTGTTGATCGCGCGCGAGCAACTCGTCCAGGTTCAGGCGGCGCTCGCAAAGCTTGGGCCGCGCGTCGATCATATCTTCCGCCGCTATCGTCTCGACGGCGCCGGACAAGCCGACATCGCGCGCGAACTCGGCATCAGCCTGAGCTCGGTCGAAAAGGACCTGACCAAGGCGTACCGGATGCTCGCCGAACTCCGGGAAAAATTATATGCGGAATAGGCGTTTGGACTTCGTCATGGCATAGGACCCCGCCATCAGAGGGGAATGGGCATGACGACGCAGCTATCCGACATCAAAGAGGCCGCCCGGCTGTGGGCGGTGCGCGTCGGCGACCCTGCGTTCGGCGACTGGGATGGGCTGACCCGCTGGCTGGAAGCCGACCCCGCGCATCTTGCGGCCTATGAAGCGGCCGTCGCGGACGAGGAGTGGGCGGCCGAAGCACTTGCGCGGGCGCCATCAATCAAACCGAAAGACTGAACCTCAGTCGTTTGCTTCGCGAATCGTTTCCATCGCGACGAAGGTCGATGTGCTCGCAACATGCGGCAGCGACGAGATTTTCTCGCCCAGGACGATGCGATAGCGGCGGATGTCGGCGGTGCGCACCTTGAGCAGGTAGTCGAAGCTGCTCGCGATCATGTGGCATTCCTCGATTTCGGGAATCCGCATCACGCCTTCGTTGAATTGCTTGAGCGCATTTTCGCGCGTGTCGGACAATTTGACCTCGGTGAAGGCGACATGGTCCATGCCCAGCTTCTTGGTATCGAGGATCGCGCGAAAGCCACGGATATAGCCGTCGTCGACGAGGCGGCGGAAGCGGACCTGCGCCGGTGTCTTCGACAGGCCGACGCGCTCGGCAAGGTCGGTCACGGTCATGCGGCCGTCGAGCGCCAGCGCGTCGAGGATGGCTCGATCATAGCGGTCCAATAGACCTTCATTTTTGATTTCACCGGCCATTCTGACTGACTTTATCATTGGAATAAGTTCAACTCCATCGAATTTGCACCATCATAAGACGAAATCACTTCTGGCTTCATGATAGAAAAGCGCGGCTTCAAACAGAGGAATCGCGTCATGACCGCAGACATCGGATATCGGGCCTTTTCGGATTTCGTCGCGCCGCTGCGCGGCACCGATCCGCTGCGTCAAGCGATCAGCGCGTCCTATCGCACCCCCGAGCCTGTCTGCGTTCCGCCGCTCGTCGAAGCCGCCACCCTGCCCCCCGCGACGCAGGCGGCCGTGGCCGCGACTGCCCGCGCGCTGATCGAAAGCCTGCGGTCGAGCCACCAGCCCGGCGGCGTGCAGGCGCTGGTGCAGGAATTTTCGCTGAGCAGCCGTGAGGGTGTCGCGCTGATGTGCCTCGCCGAGGCGTTGCTGCGCATCCCCGACCAGCCGACGCGCGACGCGCTGATCCGCGACAAGATTGCGTTCGGCGACTGGAAATCGCACCTCGGCGGCGGACGTTCGCTGTTCGTCAACGCCGCGACATGGGGCCTCGTCGTCACCGGAAAGCTGACCGCCAGCACGGTCGACAAGGATCTGGGCAATGTCCTCACGCGCCTGATCGCGCGCGCCGGCGAACCGGTGATCCGCCGCGGCGTCGATGCGGCGATGCGCCTGATGGGCGAACAGTTCGTCACCGGCCAGACAATCGCCGAAGCCCTGCAACGCTCGCGCAAGCCCGAGGGGCGCGGCTATTCCTATTCCTACGACATGCTCGGCGAGGCTGCGACCACCGCCGCCGATGCGGCGCGCTATTACCGCGATTATGAGGAAGCGATCCACGCGATCGGCAAGGCGTCGGCGGGCCGCGGCGTCTATGCCGGCCCCGGTATCTCGATCAAGCTCTCGGCGCTGCACCCCCGCTATGTCCGTGCACAGGCCGACCGCGTGATGAACGAGCTGCTCCCCAAGGTCCGCACGCTGGCAGAAATCGCGCGCGGCTATGACATCGGGCTCAACATCGATGCCGAGGAGGCCGACCGGCTCGAGCTGTCGCTCGATATCCTGCAGGCGCTGGCCGAGGATGAGGGGCTCGCGGACTGGAACGGGCTCGGCTTTGTCATCCAGGGCTACCAGAAGCGCTGCCCCGCAGTGATCGACTGGATCGTCGCGCTGGCACGGCGCACCGGCAAGCGCATCATGATCCGGCTGGTCAAGGGCGCCTATTGGGATGCCGAGATCAAACGCGCGCAGGTCGACGGGCTCGACGGCTTCCCCGTCTATACGCGCAAGGTCTATACCGACGTCGCCTATATCGCCTGCGCGCAGAAGCTGCTTGGCGCGCGCGACGCGGTGTTCCCGCAGTTCGCGACGCACAATGCCCAGACCGTGGCCACGATCTATCAGCTCGCCGGTCCCGACTTCAAACTCGGCGATTATGAGTTCCAGTGCCTGCACGGCATGGGCGAGACGCTGTATGACGAGGTGGTCGGCAAGAACAAGCTGGCGCGCCCGTGCCGCATCTACGCCCCCGTCGGTACGCACGAAACCCTGCTGGCCTATCTCGTCCGCCGGCTGCTCGAAAACGGGGCCAACTCCTCCTTCGTCAACCGAATCAACGACGAGGATGTCGCGATCGACGAGCTGATCGAAGACCCCGCTGCGGTCGTCCGCGCAATGCTGGTCCCCGGCGAGCCGCACGACAAGATCGCGCGCGCGCCGGAGATGTTCGCCGACCGCCGCAATTCTGGCGGCATCGACCTCAGCAACGAAATCGCGCTCGCCGCGCTCGGCGCGGCGTTGATCGAGAGCACGAAGCGCGACTGGACCGCGGGCACGCCCGACGCATCGCGCGAGACGCATGCCGTGGTGAATCCCGCCGACCACCGCGACATCGTCGGTCATGTCCATGTCGCGACCGCCGCCGACGCGCATGAAGCCGCGCGGATCGCCGGTGGAGCCGCCGCGAAATGGGCCGCGACGCCGATCGAGGAGCGCGCCGCGAGCATCGAGCGCGCCGCCGACATTCTGCAAGAGCAGATGCCGGTGCTGATGGGCGTCGTGATGCGCGAGGCCGGCAAGTCGGCCGCCAACGCGATCTCCGAAATCCGCGAGGCGATCGACTTCCTGCGCTATTATCCCGCGCAGGCCCGCCTCTCGCTCGCCGGGGCGCAGCCGCTGGGGCCGGTCGTCTGCATCAGCCCGTGGAATTTCCCGATGGCGATCTTCACCGGCCAGGTCGTTGCGGCGCTCGTCGCCGGCAATCCAGTGATGGCGAAGCCGTCGAGCGAAACCCCGCTGATCGCCGCCGCCGCGGTCGATATCCTGCATCAGGCGGGCATCCCCGCCGACGTGCTCCAGCTTGTGCCGGGCAGCGGCGCGATCGGCGCCGAACTGATCGCCGCGCCGCAGACCGCAGGCGTCGTCTTCACCGGTTCGACGCAGGTCGCGCGCTCGATCCAGGCCTCGCTCGCGGGCCGCGTGACGCCGGCCGGTGCCCCCATTCCGCTCGTCGCCGAAACCGGCGGACAGAATGCGATGATCGTCGACAGTTCGGCGCTCGCCGAACAGGTCGTCGCCGACGTTATCGCCTCGGCCTTCGACAGCGCCGGCCAGCGCTGTTCGGCGCTGCGCCTGCTGTGCCTGCAGGAAGATGTCGCCGACCGCACGCTCGAGATGCTGCGCGGCGCGCTCGCTGAACTCGCGGTAGGGAGCACCGACCGGCTCAATGTCGATATCGGCCCCGTAATCTCGGCGCGCGCGCGCGACGGCATCAACGCGCATATCGACAAGATGCGCGGGCGCGGCCACCGCGTCGAACAGCTCGACATCGGCGAATGGGAAAAGCTCGGCACTTACGTCGCCCCGACGATGATCGAACTGCCGGCGATTTCGGAACTCGAACAGGAAGTCTTCGGTCCCGTCCTCCACGTCATCCGCTTCGAAGGTGACAAGCTCGACCAGTTGATCGCCGACATCAATGCAACGGGTTACGGCCTGACGTTCGGCCTCCACACCCGCCTTGACGAAGTGATCGAGCGCGTGACGAGCCAGATCGCGGCGGGCAATCATTATGTGAACCGCAACATCATCGGCGCGGTCGTCGGCGTGCAGCCCTTTGGCGGGCGCGGCCTGTCGGGTACGGGCCCCAAGGCGGGCGGGCCGATCTATGTCAGCCGTTTCGCCGCCGACGCCGACAGCCCTCTCCCCACCGCGCCCGCGCAGGCGAGCAATGCCTTGGCTACGCTCTCCGACTGGGCGCGCAAGGGCAATGTCTCCGCCGCGCTGCGCGCCGTCGACCGCTATCGCGGCCGCTCGCGGCTGGGACTGCAAATCGAACTGCCCGGCCCGGTCGGCGAACAGAATCTCTACAGCCTGCACCCGCGTGGACGGATCGTGGTTGCAGCCAAGAGCGAAGCCGGTTTCTGGAATCAGGTCGCCGCGATCCTCGCGACCGGCAACAAGGCCGTTGTCGTCGCGGGTGGCGAGACGATCGTCGATCCCAAGAGCCTGCCCCCGCAGCTCGCCAGCGAAATCAGCTGGTCGACGCGCGGCCTGCTCAACGTCGAGGACGTCAGCGCCGCGCTGATCGAGGGCGACGCGGGCGAGGTCGCCAAGGCGACCGAAGTGCTGGCGCGGCGCGACGGCGCGATCGTGACCCCGCACGCCGTCGGCGCTGACGGCAGCTATCGTCTTGATCTGCTTCTCGAAGAGGTTGCGGTGTCGATCAACACCACTGCGGCGGGTGGCAATGCGAGCTTGATGGCGATGGTCTGACGCGCCGCGCAGACGGCAGCAAAAATGCGAAATTCCGGTAGGGCGCGGCATTAAATCTGGCGGCCCCCGCCCGTTAATTGTCGCATGACCACAAATACCACCTCTTCGCAAGAGCCGGTCGGGCGGCTCCTGGACTGGCTGGGGCTTCGCCACACCCGACGTGACGAGCCTGCACAAACGGCGGCGTCGCCCAAGAAGGGCGGCAGCCACGACCTTGCGCGCGACGCGCGACGTCAGCTTGCCGATGCCATCATGTCGTTCCTGCTGAACAATGATCTCGATATCTCGTCGGCCAATCTGACGCTCGCGCACGATGCCTTTTCGGGGAAAAACCCCGCATTGGCGCGCCAGATCCGCGACCGCGCAAAATCGCCCGAGGGCATCACCCAGCAATGGCTCGACGAAATCGCGCAGCAGAACGCCGGACGCCCCGATCAGGCCGACCTCGACCGGCTCGTCGCGCGACTCGAATCCAATCTCGATACCTTCCAGACCCACACCAAGGCTGCGCGCTCGGTCACCAGCGATTATGGCAGCGAACTCGAACAGCATGTGCTCGACCTCGAGCAGGTGCAGAAGACGGGGCAGCTCGTCACCAATCTCGCCAGCCTCGCGAAGGTCATGCTCGAACGCACGCGCAAGGCCGAGGATGATATGCGCAAGAGCGAGGACGAGGCGAAGTCACTCCGCCGCAGCCTCGCGCGCGCCAAGCGCGACGCCGAGATCGACCATCTCACCGGTCTGCCAAATCGCCGTGCCTTCGAAGTACTGCTCGAACGTCATTATTCCGAAGCGCGTGCCGAGTGCGAGCCGCTGAGCGTCGCCTTTTGCGATATCGACGAATTCAAACGCGTCAACGATACGCACGGGCATGAAGCCGGCGACCGGGTGATCAAGCTGATCGCCGACACGCTGGCGCATATCTCGGACGACCATTGCCATGTCGCACGCCACGGCGGCGAGGAGTTCGTGATGCTGTTCCGTGGCCTGCCGCCCGCCGAAGCCGCCAAACGGCTCGACGAGGCGCGCGAAAGTCTCGCCAACCGCCGGCTGATCAACCGCAAGACCGACGAGCCCTTCGGCCAGATCACCTTCTCGGGCGGGGTCGCCGACGTCTTTGGTTATGAGGAAGCGCGCGGCGCGCTCAAGGCCGCCGACGACGCGCTGTACCGCGCCAAGGAAAACGGCAGAAACCGGATCGAGCTGGCCTGAGCCTGTCTCTTATACACATCTCCGAGCCCACGAGACACTGAGCGATC
>CAUUIU010000200.1:0-6048 GCA_963545025.1 uncultured Sphingopyxis sp.
TCTACACTTCTAGCTTCGTCGGCAGCGTCAGATGTGTATAAGAGACAGCTAGCCCGAGAAATCATCCTTTGGTCACCCGGTCAATTAAGGGTTGGATGTCGTCAGGAGAAATTTTTCCGGTGGCGATCCGAGGTGAGGAAGCAGGAAAATGCGGAATGTGGGGCGGTTCGGAATTTCATTGCAGCGAAGCGTGATTCCAGCAGGCCTTTTGTGCTTTCAAGGCTTCGTTGTTGGCTGCAGCGAGGCCGAGACGCGTGATCCTGACGCTAAGGGCCCGACAAAGATGCCCGAGACGGCAAGCGTTGAGGGCAGGGAGGAGGGCGTGTGGCAACCCCAGCGGGCCATCAGCAGACGCCACCGTGGCCTGGAGCGGCGCCGAACATGGAGGATGTCAAACTTCCTCCAGAGTATAGCGAAACGGCAACGAATCCGAAACGCTTCGCCGGACGTCCGGTTACCGGCGCCTTCAACGTCACTGTGCCCACTCTCACGGTGTTTCCCGCCCAACAACCAGGCAATGGCACAGCGATGCTGGTTTTTCCCGGCGGAGGATTCTCCAAGCTCGCGATCGATCTGGAAGGTAGTGAAGTTCGCGACTGGCTGACTTCAACAGGCACCACTTGCGTGCTCGTCAAATACCATGTTCCCAAAAGCGGCCACCATTATGATGAAGACTGCCATTGTGCAGTGACGCCCAAGCACCTCCTTGCGTTGCAGGTCGCCCAGCGTGCGATACGCCTGGTGCGCTCGCGCGCCAGCGAGCTCAAGATCAACCCCCGCAAGATCGGTGTCATAGGCTTCTCAGCCGGAGGGTATCTGGTCGCGCAGACCAGCAATATATTCGAACCTGCTTATGAGCCGGTCGACGAAATAGACAAAGTGAGCAGCCGGCCCGATTTTGCCATCGCAATGTTCCCAGGCCACCTGTGCAGATCGGGGGGCTCGCTTGATCCTGGTATCAAAGTTACCAAGATGACCCCGCCAACATTTCTTCTTCAGGCTTGGGACGATCCCGTCGATCCGATTTGCAATAGCATAGTCTATGCGCGAGCGCTGGACGAGGCAGGTGTTCCAGCGGAAGTCCATCTCTTTGCCAAGGGAGGGCACGCCTTCGCCATGCGCCCGCTGCGTCATCCCGTTGAGCGATGGCCGACGCTCGTGGAAGATTGGCTAAAGGACACAGGAATTCTTTGAGCAAATAGGGCAAGAAATGACCCCCTCTCCCCGGAATGTTCGCTACTCAGGGGAATCGCTGGTCTTGGCCGATCGGAGATCGCCGGGTTTCTGACTGAAACTAACCGAAAGCCGACAACGGTTTGAGCTCCAGGGTATCTTTTGGCGCTGCCGTACAATTATCGGTCGGCTCGCGACGCTATCCGCGCGGTGCGACCCAGAAGAGCTCTTCCTTTCAGGAAACAGAGATCTTCATCTGACGCCCGCACGGTTTCGATCGCGCGGGCGTCTTTTTTTTGGCGCACCGCCGCCAGCGGTTTGAACGAACACATATGGGTGATCACGCCTGACCGACGTGAGGATGACGCCGCAGACACTCAGCGCCGCCGCCGTTCCGTCGCAAATCCACGATCGGTCGCGATAAAGCGCTCGATCATCGGCACCGCGATCTTTTCCGGCGCCATAGGCGCCGCGAGGCCATTAGCCTTCGCATGCACCTCGGCATAGACGAGCAATTCGCGATGGAGGGATCCCGTCAATTCGATCGACAGCTTCACGGGCTTGTCGTCGGCGATGGGGCCTAGGCGCAGCTTGCTCATGGGGCCGCACCCGCCGGCGGTTCGAGTATCAGATCGCGTGTGACAAGGACCCGCAAAGCGAAGCCGGGGCGGATCGTGAGGGTTGGCGGGATGTTCATCTGACGCTCGACGAGCCGCCGTCCCGACTGGTTGACCGTATCCTGCGGCCCGTCGCGAAGCGCCCGCACGAGCGCATCATCCCCGTCCGAGCCAAGTTCGGCTCCGACGCCGAGCAACGAAGAGACGAGCGCCGCGCGCAGCATCGACCCCCAATGATGGTCGGTGCGATCGGCAATCCCCGCCATGCCCCGCGCATCGGCGCCGGGCTGACGATCGAGCCGGATCGATCGGCCACCGGGCAGGATCAACCGGTTCCAGGCCAGCAAGACGCGCTCCTGCCCCACGGATATTTCGCTGTCATAGTCGCCGATCAGCCGGGCACCCTGCGGAATGAGGAGAATGCGACCCGTCGGGCTATCGTAGACATTCTGGGTCACCTGCGCCGTGACCTGTCCGGGAAGGTCGGACCTGATCCCAGTGATCAGCGCGGCCGGAATGAGACTTCCCGCCTGAAGGATGTATGGCGAAGCAGGCGCATGAAGGCGCTCGGCACTCTCGAACGGTTCGGCGGAGCCGCCCGCGAGAAAGGCGCGCCGCGCCGCCGCCGGAGTCCGCGCGCCGCCTTCGGGTGCCGACATGGTCGCGGCGGACGGTTCGATCGATCCACGCTGCGCGTCTGCCACCGGCGCGCCCGAGGTCCCTCCTCCAAGGAATATCCGGCTCGCCGTGGCGGCCTCGCGCTCCAGCCGCGCCCGATCGCGCGCCTTGTCGGCGGGTGAGCGCCCGCCGGCGGGCGGATTTCCCATCGGCGGCACCGGGATCGTCTCGCCGTTCTGCTGCGCCGAGACGATCGGTCGCCCGAGATCGCCGGGTAGCGGCGGTCCGAGCTTCGGCACCTTGCCATAGTCGGCGGGCGCACCGGTGACGACTTCGGCGCGATTCGCTCCATCGGCCGTGTAGAGATTCTCGGCGGTCTTCGGGGCTACGGGTTGCAGCGCCCAGAGCAGAGCGCCGCCGATCGCGGTGCCGCCGGCAGCGCCGATCATCGCGAGCGCCTTGCGCGAAAGCCGCATGACCCGCGGCGTGTCGCCGCGTAGCCGAAAAGGATCGACCTCCGGGCCGGGCGCCGTGCGCTCGCCCGCTTCCGGCACGTCGGCGGGCGCCACCGCCTCGCTTGCCGGCCCGGTCACGACCGCCCCCGGCGGCGCGGCATTTCACGCTTGATCCGAACGACGCGGGCCTGCTTTCCGGCGCCCAAGCGGAGTTCGCCGCGCTCGAAAAGGCGGTCGACGATCATGTAGCGGCCCTGCACCCGGTAGTTGACAAGCTCTGCCTCGCCGCTGCCGCCGATGACGAAGAGTGGCGGCATATCGCCTGTGGCGATATCCTCACCGAATTCGATGATTAGCTGGCGCGAGTCGTCGAAGGCGCGCACCGGCCGCCACGCGGCCTTGTCGCCTGCGATGCGGTAGCGGAAGTTGAGCGCGGCGAGATCGATCGCCCCGGCAACGGGCGCCACCCTCGCCGCCTCGGCCTCGGCAAGCTGCAAGGCGATCAGCTCATCGGCGGGATAGGTCCAGGATACCGATGCCATATAGGCCGCGGCGGTCGCGCGCAGCTCGACATGATAGGTGCGCCGGTCGGTGTTGATGATGAGATTCGTGGCGATATCGGATCGGGTGGGTTTCGCCAGAATATGCACGCGCCGCCGGGCCCCGGTCCCGCTGACCGTATCGCCGATGATCCAGCGCACCGTGTCGCCCGCGGCGACCGGCCCCGGGCCGACGAGCTGTTCGCCTTCCTGAAGGACGATATCGGTGACCTGCCCTGGCGCAGCATAGACCTGAAAGAGCGCGCCTTCGGACCAGGCATATTGCTGGATGGCGTTCCGATAGCCTTGCCGGTCGGGCTGCACGCGCGCCTCGGCGTTGGCGCGGCCGACGCGCTGGCGGGGATCGGCGGCCTCGCTCGCCGCGGCGGGCGCCGCAAGGAGGGACAGCATGGCTCCGAGTGCGATCGGAAGCAGAGGATATCGCGTCATTGGCTGAGTTCCTTCGACCAGTTGATAGCATTGACAAACAGCCCGATCGGGTTGCGGCGAAGCGCGTCGGGCGTGCGTGGCGGCCGGATCGCGACGGTCACGATCGCCGACCAGCGCGAACGCTCGACTAGGCTGCCGTCCTGATATCGGCGCTCGCTCCAGGCGATGCGGAAGCTGTCTTTCGAAGCCCGAATGACGCTCGACACATCGACCGCGACCTGGGCCTTGCCGACCTCGGCAAAGGGATCGTTGGTGCGGGCATAGTCATTGAGCGCCTGCGCTCCGGTCGCGGTGGTAAAGTCATAAGCGCTGAGCCAGTCGGCCCGCAGCACGACCGGATCGGCGGGAATGCTGCGAACATGTTCGATGAAGCGCGCGAGATGGAACGCGACCTGCGGATCGGTCGGTTGATAATCGCCGTCGGCCGGCGCGACCGCGCGCGCTTCACCCAGCTTGTCGACCTCGACGACCCAGGGCGTGATCGTCCCGCGGGCGGACTGCCAGACCAGGCCGCCGGCAAGACCACCGGAGATGATCAGCGCGCCGAAGAAGGCGAGCCGCCAGTTCTTGGCCTGGACCCGCGCAGAACCGATCCGATCGTCCCACACTTGCGCGGCGCGCTGGTAGGGCGTGACCGGCTCGGGCGCGCGGCCATAATGATTGGTGGGTCTTTTGAACATGGGATCAGTCCTTTTCGCTGATGTTCGGCGCCGAGCCGGCCCCGTGGCTGTCGCCGCTCTTGAGCGTCTGCGCGCCGATGGTCGCGCCATGCGTCATGGTCTGGCGCCGCCGCATCGCCGCCGCCCAGGCCGGAGGCGCGCTGGCAGCTTGCGCTGGCGCCGCGCTATCGGTGGGACCGTCGCGGCCCGACGCGAAATTCGCGCGAACCCGTTCGGCCATGCTGCGAACAGGTGAAGCTGCGCCGCTGGCTGCCGTACGTGCCACATTCGCAAGTCCCCCGCCGATGGCCTTCGCTCCGCTCTTCCCGGCCGCGCCCGCCGCATAAGCTGTCGACGCGCTCCCCGCTCCGCGGGCACCGGCAGCAGCTGTGCCGCGCGCCGCCGCTGCAGCCGCGCCGGTGGCCAGGGTCGCGCCAGCCGCCCCGGCGGCAAGCGTTGCGCCTGCGGCGACTGCGGTGCCGGCGGCGGCCCCTGCTCCGAGTTGCGGACCGCCGGCGACGATCCCGTTGGCGATCGAGGGACCGAAGATGCCGAGGCCGAGCAGCGTCAGTGCGCCGAGCGCGATCGCCATGACCTGTTCGATGTCAGGCTCCGGACCGAGGCCGGCTTGCATGAAGCGGTCGAACAGGGTCACCCCGATGCCGGTGATCACCGCGAGGACGAGCACCTTGATGCCCGAAGATATGATGTGGCCAAGCACGCGTTCGGCCATGAAGGCGGTGCGGCCGAAGAAGGCGAACGGCAGCAACACGAAGCCCGCGAGCGTCACCAGCTTGAATTCCAAGATGGTAACGAAGACCTGCACCGCGAGAATGAAGAAGGCGAGGACGACGATCACCCAGGCGATCAGCAGGATCATGATCTGCACGAAGTTGGTGAAGAGACCGACCGGGCCGACGAGGTCCGCCGACGCATCGAGCAGGGGCTGCGCCGCATCGATGCCGGTCGCGGCGACGACGCCGGGACGCATGAAGTCGCCGATCGCCATGGCGCCGCCGCTCGCCTTAAGGCCGAGGCCAGCGAAGCTTTCGAGCATGATGACGGCCAGCGCCTGGAAGTTGCCGATGATGAAGGCGAAGACGCCGATATAGAGCGTCTTCTTGACGAGCCGCTGGATGATGTCCTCGTCGGTGCCCCACGCCCAGAACAGCGCGGCAATCGTCACGTCGATGACGATGAGGGTCGAGGAGAGAAAGCCGACTTCGCCCCCGAGCAGCCCGAAGCCGCTGTCGATATAAGTCGAGAAGACCGCCAGAAACTGGTCGATAACGCCGGTGTCTTCCATCGGGCTAGTCCTTCTGTCCAAAGAAATGGCGGCGCCTGGCGTCCCAGGCCGCTTCACAGTCCGCATCGGCGACCGTGACCGTGCGGCAGCGCTCGGCCACGTCGGCGGCTGCCGGGTGTGCGCCCGCCGCGGAGATCGGGGGGGCGGGCGCACGAGGCGTAGGGGGGGATGACGCATGCAGAATTGCCCGCGTGATGTGCAGGGCGCCCAGCACCCCGACCGCCGCGATCT
>CAUUIU010000201.1:0-6038 GCA_963545025.1 uncultured Sphingopyxis sp.
GATCGCTCAGTGTCTCGTGGGCTCGGAGATGTGTATAAGAGACAGATATTGCTGCGACCAGATGGTACGCTGGTCGGCGTTGCGGTTGAGGACCAAAGTGACATCGACCGGCCCTTCGAACGTCCGCACCAGCGATACGTCGAGCCGGTAGTCGGCGTCCCGGGTCGGGGCGTTGCTGCCAGGGGCGCGGGCGCTGAGCAGGTCGACAAGATCGAAGCGGCGCAGCCCGTCGCGCAGCTTGCCGTCGAGCGCGCGCGCCTGGGCCCGCGACTGCGGCGTGTCGCCCGACACCGAGGCGCTGATTTCCAAGAGCGGCATCGGCACCGGCGCGCCCGCGATCGGCGCGCCGAGGAAGCGCCAGGCGGCGAACAGAATCAGCGCAAAAACCGCGACGGTGAGCAGCCATACGCCGTAGCGCGCGCCCGGCGCCATGGCCGCGGGTGCGCGGGCGGGCACGGCGGGTCGTCCCGGAGGCGCGGTCTCGGCCGTGGTCTTCGTCTCCGCGGCGGGCATGTCGCCACGCTCTTCGGACGATCGCGCCGGCGGCGAGGCGCGGTGCTGGACGACAACTTCATAGCTGCCCTGCGGCACGCGCAGCCGGTGCACCCAGGCGGTGTCGGCATAATAACGGTCGAGCAGGCTGCGCAGCCGCCCGACCATGACGCGCGGATAGCTGTCGACCGCGGGATCGAAGTCGGCGCTGCGGCCAAGCGCCTCGGTCGCGATGGCATAGGCCTTGGGTGCACTGCGGCCGCCGCGCAGCCGGTGGTCGACCAGGAACTGCAACAGGCGCGACAGCACGGGCGATCGGACGAACATCGGGGACTCCAGCAACTGCTGAAGCTCTTCCGCGATGATCCGGTCGGTTTCGCCGGGGTCCCGTGTTTCGTTCGCGTTCGCGCCGTTCATTCTATTTCCAAAACCCCCTGACGGGCGGAGCGTGTCAATACGCCAATCGAAAGAAGGGACCAGCCGTTGTTACTTCTATGTAACGGTAACAGCAGGCGCGCCCTTTGTATCAGAAATAGTGCTGAACGCCAATTGTGACCGAAAAATGCGTGAATCAAGGTTAATAAGGGCTTGCGGCTTCGTTACACCAAAGAATGTGACCCCATGTAACTGCACCAATTGGCAGATTTCCCGCATTCTTCCATTGTCGCGGAGCCCCCCATAGCACCGTGGTCCGACTTGGGACCTGTCCCGTCGGACGGATTGAAGCCGTCGGATTGAAGGGTGCGAGCTGGTCCCTGGCACCTCTCGATTATCCTGCCGGCTTCATGCACAGTGACTTTGCCGGGTGGGATGGCAGCCCCACCTGCCTACCCACCCGGCAGGTCCGCTCCCTTTTTTCGTGCGCTTCATTGCCCTCCGGTCAGGCCGGTCCGATCCGGAATGCGCACCGCCGCTCGCCGCTCGCCGAAAGGCTTTCCCTCGTCCTTCGTCCAACGAAAAGAAGCGCGCAAACCCGTTGGTTCGCGCGCCTCCATTCTTATGATCCTGTACCGCGATCAGGTCTTGCAGGCGCCGGTGTGCGTACCGACGGCGTGCATGACGGCCTCCATCTTGCCGCCGCCCATCGGCGAATTGCCCTTCATCGTGACGCGGATGTCGGTCTTTTTCGAACTCACGGTTCCGGCCATCGCCAGTTCCTGCTTCTCGCCCGTCGGGCCGGTGCAGGTTCCCGCGATGTCGATCTTTCCGCCCGAAACGTCATTTTTGCTCCAGGTGCATTTGCCGGTGCCCGAATTCTTGGACAGTTCGCCAGCGATATCTTCTTTCGCCGCCTGTTCTTCGGTCAGACATTCTTCGAAGACCTGGCTCTTCGCCATCTGCTGTTCCATCGCGACCTTTAGCTCGGGCGGCAGGCCTTCGATGTTGAATTTCTCCATCTTGACCTCGGTCTTCCAATTGCCGGCCTCGCGCTTTTCCGGATCGTTGCTGCACCCGGCAACGGCCAGGGCAATACCCAGGGCGCCGACAGTCCAAAACTTGCTCATCTCTCGTCTCCTGTTGCTCATCGCTCGCCGTCGGCTCTTTTGGCTCATTGCGATTGTGCGCCCTCGCCATCGATACCATATTGGCAGCGATGGCAATCCAGATTCGCACCTCGCTCGACGAAATCGACACCGCCGAGGGCTATGTCCCGCACCGCCCCGCCCGCCCCGACAAGGTCGAAGGCGGCAAGCGTTTTGAACTGGTTAGCGATTATGAGCCCGCGGGCGACCAGCCGACCGCAATCAAGGAACTGGTGTCGACCGCGCTCGACGGCGAGCGCGATCAGGTGCTGCTCGGCGTCACCGGATCGGGCAAGACCTTCACGATGGCAAAGGTCATCGACGAGCTTCAGCGCCCCGCACTGATCCTCGCCCCGAACAAGATTCTCGCGGCGCAGCTTTACGGCGAGTTCAAGAGCTTTTTCCCAAACAACGCCGTCGAATATTTCGTCAGCTATTATGATTATTATCAGCCCGAGGCCTATGTGCCGCGGTCGGATACCTATATCGAAAAAGAGTCGAGCGTTAACGAAGCGATCGACCGCATGCGCCACTCGGCGACGCGCGCGCTGCTCGAACGCGACGATGTGATCATCGTCGCCTCGGTATCGTGCCTCTATGGCATCGGATCGGTCGAGACCTATTCGGCAATGATCTTCGACCTCAAGAAGGGTCAGAGCGTCGACAATCGCGAGATCATCCGCAAGCTCGTCGCGCTCCAGTACAAGCGCAATGACCAGGCGTTCGCGCGCGGCAATTTCCGCGTGCGCGGCGACAGCCTCGAAATCTTCCCCTCGCACTATGAAGATATGGCGTGGCGGGTCAGCTTCTTCGGCGACGAGATCGAGGAGATCACCGAATTCGACCCGCTGACCGGCAAGAAGATCGCGAACCTCAACCATGTCCGCATCTATGCGAACTCGCACTATGTGACGCCGGGGCCGACGCTCAAACAGGCGAGCGAGGCGATCAAGCATGAGCTGACCGAAAGGCTGAAGGAGCTCGAAACCGAAGGCCGCCTGCTCGAAGCGCAGCGGCTCGAACAGCGCACCAATTTCGACCTTGAGATGATCGCTGCGACCGGCAGTTGCGCCGGCATCGAAAATTACAGCCGCTTCCTGACTGGGCGCCTGCCCGGCGAGCCCCCGCCGACCCTGTTCGAATATCTGCCCGACAATGCCTTGCTCTTCGTCGACGAAAGCCATCAGACGATCCCGCAGATCGGCGCGATGTCGAAGGGCGATCATCGCCGAAAGATCACCCTCGCCGAATATGGCTTCCGCCTGCCGAGCTGTATCGATAACCGGCCGCTGCGCTTTGCCGAATGGGACATGATGCGCCCGCAGACGGTCAGCGTCTCGGCGACCCCCGGCACGTGGGAGATGGACCGCACGCAGGGCGTGTTCGCCGAACAGGTGATCCGCCCCACCGGGCTGATCGATCCGCCGGTCGAGATCAAGCCGGTCGAAGAACAGGTCGACGACCTGATCGCCGAGGCGAAGAAGACCGCCGCGGCAGGCTATCGCACGCTGGTCACGACATTGACCAAGCGCATGGCGGAGGATCTGACCGAGTTCCTCCACGAAGCGGGGCTCAAGGTCCGCTATATGCACAGCGACGTCGAAACGCTCGAGCGTATCGAGATCATCCGCGACCTCCGCCTCGGGGTGTTCGACGTGCTCGTCGGCATCAACCTGCTCCGCGAAGGGCTCGACATTCCCGAATGCGGGCTCGTCGCGATCCTCGATGCCGACAAGGAAGGTTTCCTGCGCAGCGAGACCTCGCTCGTCCAGACCATCGGCCGCGCCGCGCGCAACGTCGACGGCCGCGTCATCCTCTACGCCGACCGGATCACCGGCAGCATGGAACGCGCGATGCGCGAAACCGACCGCCGCCGCGAGAAGCAGACCGAATATAACGTCGCGCACGGCATCACCCCGACGACCATAAAGCGCAACATCGGCGACATCATCGCCCATGTCGCGTCGAAGGATCAGGTGACGATCGACATCGGCGAGGACAAGCCCGCGCACATGGTCGGGCACAATCTGCGCGCCTACATCCAGGACCTCGAAAAGAAGATGCGTGATGCGGCGGCGGACCTGGAGTTCGAGGAAGCCGGGCGGCTGCGTGACGAGATCCGCAAGCTGGAGGCCGATGAGCTTGGCCTGCCCGCCGACCAGCAGGTAGCCCCGCGCGTCGGGCGCTCGAACGAGGGCAAGCCCGGCACGCGAAAAGGGCGGTTCGGCAAGCAGAGCAAGACCAAATGGGGGCGGTGACCCGGACTTCGACAAAAGCCCGTCTGTAACCGACAAGCAGCCTTGCCGCCTTGCCGCGTGCTGCATAGGGTCCGCCCCGAAAACGGGGAGTCGCTATCAATGAAAACCGGTCTGTCGCTTATCGCCCTGGTGCTTGCCGCCGCCGCGCCCGCCGTGCTTCATGCGCAGGACAAGCCTGCGGAAAAGGCGAAGGCCGAAAAGCCCGCCGACTATGAGCCGCAGGTTCGGACCACGAAGCTGTCGGGCACCTTTGGCGGGCAGCGGATCAACTATGCCGCGACGATTGGTGAGACGATCATCAAGAACAAGGACGGCGTCCCCGAGGTCGCGGTCGTCACCACATCCTATGTCAAGGAACCGCGCGACCCGAACCGGCCGGTGACCTTCCTGTTCAACGGCGGGCCGGGATCGGGCACCGTCTGGCTGATGATGGGGGCGTTCGGCCCGAAGCGCGTCGCGATCCCCGGCACCGGGGTCGACGACGGCGCCCCGCCCTACCCGCTAGTCGACAATCCGGATGCTTTGCTCGACGTCACCGACGTGGTCTTCATCGACCCGCCGGGCACAGGCTTTTCGCACCTGATCGGCAAGGCCGACCCCAAGGATTATTACGGCGTCACGCAGGATGCGAAGCTGGTCGCCGAGGTGATCCGCCGTTGGCTGAACGACAATGGCCGCTGGAACAGCCCCAAATATCTGGGCGGCGAAAGCTATGGCACGACGCGTTCAGCCGCGGTCGCCAACCAGTTGATGAACGCGACCTACAACGACGTCGCGCTGAACGGCATCATCCTGATCTCGACCGTACTCGATTTCGCAGCGGGCGCCGACACGCAAGGCAACGAACTGTCGCCAATCACCAACCTGCCCTCGATGGCGGTAACCGCGCTGTATCACGGCAAGGCGACGGCTTCGTCGCCCGAAGCCTTTGCCGAGGAAGCGCGGCAATGGGCAATCGGTCCCTATGCCACCGCGCTGCTCAAGGGGCAAAAACTGCAGGGCGAAGAGCGCGCCGCGATCCGCCGCGAGCTTGCGCGCTTCACCGGCCTTTCGGAGACCTATCTTGAAAGCGCCGATCTGCGCGTCACGCCGAACCGCTTCTACAAGGAACTGCTGCGCGACCGCGGGCTGACCGTCGGGCGGCTCGACAGCCGCTACACCGGCAAGGATTATGACAGCGCTGGCGAAGGCCCCGACAACGACCCCAGCTTCTATGGTATCGACGCGAGCTACACCGCGGCGATCAACAGCTGGAGCCGCGAAACCTTGGGGTTCAAGACCGATCGGGAATATCAGTCGATCGGTGGTATCGGCGGGCAATGGGACTGGCGCATCGGCGGCCGCGACGACAATGCCTATCTGAATGTCGCCCCCTATATCGGCCAGGCGCTGCGCGAGAATAGCGGGCTGAAGGTGCTTGTCGCACAGGGCTATTATGATTTCGCGACGCCGTTCTTTGCCGCAGAATATGCGCTGTCGCGCACCGGCATCCCGCAGGACCGGATCAGCTACACTTATTATGGCGCCGGCCACATGATGTATATTCGCGACGAGGACCGGCACAAATTGTCGGCCGACGTGCGGGCGTTTATTCGTTCGCGCTGATCGCCTTCGCATCGTTGCAGCGGGTGCGCGCCGCTTCCCATGTCGCGCATTGCCGCGGCAAGCGGCGGTAGTCGGCGGTAAATGGCTCGGTCCAGGCGCCATCGGCCCAACGCCTGTCTCTTATACACATCTCCGAGCCCACGAGACACTGAGCGATCTC
>CAUUIU010000202.1:0-6025 GCA_963545025.1 uncultured Sphingopyxis sp.
AAGGCGTGTTGATCCACGGCGGCGAGCGCACGCCGTTCGGTGCGGGTGACCTGCTGTTCGTCGCGGCCGGGGTCGAGCATCATTATGCTGATTTCAGCGACGACCTGGCGCTGTGGCGTATCTTCTATGGCAAGGCGGGCGGCGAGATCGTCCTGTGAACCGCCGCCCGCCGAGGCTCATTTCTTCAGATGGCTGCCCAGCCAGTTGAACACCGTCTGGTGCCACTGAACGCTGTTCGCGCCCTTCAGCACCCAATGATTCTCGTCGGGGAAGATGAGCAGTTCGGACGGAACATTACGCCGCTGGAGCGCTGTGAAGGCGGCGAGGCCCTGGCTGTAGGGGATGCGGAAGTCCTTTTCGCTGGTGATCACCAGCATCGGCGTCTTCCACATGGTCACATGATTGACCGGGTTCCACTTTTCGGGATCGGTGCGTTCCCACCAGGGGCCGCCATGATCCCATTCGTCGAACCACAATTCCTCGGTCTCGAACGCCATCGCGCGCAGATCGAAAACGCCGTCATGCTGGACAAGGCATTTGAAGCCGTCGGTCCACTGGCCGGCGATCCAGTTCATCATGTAGCCGCCATAGGAGGCACCGAGCGCGCAGGCGTTGGCAATGTCGAGCTGCGCATCCTGCTTGCCCGCAGCGGCGAGGCCGAGCTTCAGGTCTTCGAGCGGCTTGCCGCCCCAATCCTTGTTGATGCTGTCGGTGAAGGCCTGGCCATAGCCGGTCGATCCGTGGAAATCGACGGTGACGACGCCATAACCCCGCTGCGCGAAGAGACGCGGGTTCCAGCGCGTCGACCAGCTGTTGCCAAAGCTGCCCTGCGGCCCGCCATGGACGATGAAGGCGACCGGGAGTTTCGCGGTGCTGTTGGCGGGCTTCAGGATCATGCCCCATACCTTGTCGCCGTTTGCCCCGGCGAACTGCAGGCGGTCGAGCTTGACCGGGTCGAACTCGGCAAGCGCCGCGGCGTTGACGTTGGTAAGCTGGCCGACCTTGCCCTTCGCATCGCGGACGAACAGGTCAGTGGGCGCAAGCGCGCTATTGCGCGAATAGAGGAGCGCGCCGCCGGGAAGCGGCGTGACGTCGCCGATATTGCCTTCGAACGCTTCGGTCGTGGCCTTCAGCCTCTCCACCTTGCCTGTCGCGGTATCGACGCGGAACAGGGGGTGTTCGAGCGTGTCCTGCGCCGTGACAAAGAGCGATTTGCCATCCGTCGCCCAGGCGATCGAACCCACCGAGCGATCCCACGCGTCGGTCAGCTTCTTCGTCTCGCCGCTTTCGAGGTTGCGAAGCATCAGCACCTGCCGGTCGGCCTCATAACCGGGCCGCGCCATCGCTGCATAGGCGAGCCATTTGCCATCGGGTGACGGGGTGGGCAGGGTATCGGTCGCCTGATTGTCTTGCGTCAGGTTCGTCGGCATCATCCGGCTGTCGACCAGCCAGCTATAGATATCGAGATTGGTCGAGGTCGGCTCGTTGCGGTCGGCCTTGCGCAGCGTGAAAAAGACGGTGCGGCTGTCAGCGCCCCAGGCCAGTTCCTCGCCGCCGCCCATCGGCTTCGACGGGCTATCGCCGGTCAGTCCGGCATCGACCGGTCGCGCAACGCTTGCCTTGCCGCCTTCGAGATTGAAGACGAAGGGGCGGCTGTAGGTTCCCGGCGTCTCCCACGCGTCCCAGTGGCGGACGAACCCGGCGCCATCCTTGTAGAGGCGGCCGCTGCCGGGGCCGGTGAGCGCGCCCTTGTCCTTGGCGTCACAGCCGAAGTCGGTGCATTCCCTGGCGATGTCGCCCCACGCGAGCAGCTTCATCGCGTCGGGCGAAATCTTGAAGCCCGAGACATCGGCCTGTGTGTCGGTGACCTGCGTCGCTGCACCGCCCGCCTTGGGATCGACGCGCCAAACCTGGCTTTTGCCTGAAGCGTTGGAGAGAAAGTAAAGAATGCCGTCCTTGTCGAAGGCAGGCGCGGTTTCGTTCTTGCCTGCCGTGTCGGCGATGGCGATGGGCTTCCCGCCCTTGGCATTGCGGTCGACGAGCCACAGGCCGGTCAAGCGCTTGTAGGTCTCGGCCTCGGTCTCGGTCATCTGGAACACCACCCAGCGGCCGTCGGGCGACGCGGTCGGCGCGGCTACGCGTTTCAAGGTCGCAAGGTCGACTTCGGTCATCGGCCGAGCGAAAGCAGGGGATGAAAGGGCGGCGGCGAGCGCGATCGCACTCGTGAGGAGATGGTTACGCATGCGACGGCTTTAACGATGCGGCGGGCGCGTTCAAGCAGGAAGGCGATCACCTCGCGCTTGCCAGGCTCCAATGAAATTTCGCTGGTCGAAGCGCGTGAAAATCCCCATCGCACCGATCGTCAAGCCAAGGGGTGCCATATGGTCCGAGCCAGTCTGTTCTCGAGGGCGATTTTTGTGCCGCTGCTGGCCGGGGCGAGCTTGCGTGATCGGATGATCGCGAGCCTTGGCGCCTTGATCGGCATCGCCGTCATCGGCCTGATCTGCACCGCAATCCTGCCGGCATCCGCGCCGTGGATCGTTGCGCCGATCGCGGCGTCGGCCGTGCTGCTGTTCGCCGTTCCCGCCAGCCCGCTCGCTCAGCCTTGGTCGATCGCTGGCGGCAATTTCGTTTCGGCGCTGACCGGCGTTGTTGTTGTCCAATTGGTTCGCGAACCCGTTCTTGCTGCGGCGCTTGCCGTTTCGGTGGCGATCCTTGCGATGTCGCTTGCGCGGTGCCTGCATCCGCCCGGAGGCGCGGTCGCGCTGAGCGCGGTTCTCGGCGGCCACACACTACCGTCGGGCCATGTCGCGGCCTTTCTCTTCCTCGTGGCGGTGAATTCGATCCTGCTCGTCGCCGTCGGATGGCTCTTCCATCGCTTTTCGGGCCATTCCTACCCGCACCGCGCCACGCCGGTCGAAGGGAAGGCGCTTCCTGCTGCGCCGGTGTCGGGGCTATTGATGGACGATATTGATCAGGCGCTCGCCGACCTGGGCGAGACGTTCGATATCGGGCGCGAGGATCTGGCGTTGTTGCTCGAGCGCGCCGAACTTCATGCGGCGGTGCGGATCGGCAACAGCTGAACCTAACGGACCAGAACGCCGCCCTTCATCACATGGTCGATCTTTTCGAGCACGGTGATGTCGGCCAGCGGATCGGCCTTTACCGCGACGAAATCGGCATAGCGGCCGGGTAGGATCGCGCCGACATCGCCGCGGCCCATCTCTTCCGAGGCGCGGCCGGTTGCGGCCTGGATCGCCTGCATCGGCGTCATTCCATATTTGACCATATTGCGGAACTGGCGCGCGTTGAGCCCATGGGGGTAGACGCCGGCGTCGGTAGCGTAGCCGATGTTGACCCCGAGTTCGACCGCGCGGCGGAAAGCGGCGCGCTGGGCGTTGGTCGTCTCGCGGTTCTTGCGCAGATACTCCTCGGGCCAACCTTCTTTAGTTCCTATGTCTTCGATATAGTCGCCGTTGTAGATATCCATCGCAAGCCAGGTGCCGTGCTTCTTCGCCAGCTGGAGCGTCGCCTCGTCGGCGAGGCTCGCATGCTCGATGCTGTCGACCCCCGCGTTGATCGCATTCTGGATGCCAATTGCGCCATGCGCGTGCGCGGTGACCTTTTTGCCGCGGGCATGCGCGACCTTCACGATCGCGCGCAGTTGATCGACGCTAAGCTCTGGCGCGCCGGGTTCGGT
The DNA here is from genome assembly GCA_963545025.1 of uncultured Sphingopyxis sp. Classification (GTDB taxonomy): domain Bacteria; phylum Pseudomonadota; class Alphaproteobacteria; order Sphingomonadales; family Sphingomonadaceae; genus Sphingopyxis. The sequence continues at coordinate 3,701 of CAUUIU010000202.1, forward strand.
ACCGATCGCGAGTACCGCGCCGGTGGCGATCGCCTTGATGAAGTCGGCGCCATGGTCGAGCAGATAGGCGGTCTTTTGCGCCGCCTCCTCTGGCGTCGCGGCGACGCCCAGGCGCATATCGGCGGGCAATTGCTCGTTCGGCACGACGCCGTTGAGTTCGCCGCCGCCTTTCGGGATCGTCAGATAGGCGCCCGCAACCCACATGCGCGGGCCCGGCACATCGCCGCGATCGATCGCGTTGCGTAGCGTGACGTCGGTGAGGCCGCGATATGCGCCGACATCGCGGACGCTCGTAAAGCCTGCGTCGAGCGTCACCCGCGCGTTTCGCGCACCGACGAGGGCGGTTTCGGCGGGCGACGCCTTTATCGGGGCGGCGAGGTCGGCGCTTTGGCCCAGGTCGGCGAGATGCGTGTGCAAGTCGATCAGGCCGGGCAGAACCGTATAGGCCGACCAGTCGACGATGCTCGCACCATCGGGCGCCTTTCCGCAAGGCCCGACCGCCTTGATGCGTTCGGCCTCGACCGTGATGCACTGGCCACTGCGCGCCTCGTTGGCGACACCGTCGATCAGTCGCCCGGTCTCGATATAAAGCGTCTGGGCGGATGCCGGCGCCGCGACGAAGATCGCCGCAAGCGCCGCGATCAGGTCGCGCTGCCGAACGCGTCGCACTGGCGCGGATCCCCCGATTGCAGGCCGCGACGCAGCCAGCTCATGCGCTGCTCGCTCGTCCCGTGGGTAAAGCTTTCGGGGACCGGGCGCTGGCCTGCCGAGCGCATCAGCGTGTCGTCGCCGATCGCGTTGGCGGCGCGCATGGCTTCCTCCATGTCGCCCGCTTCCATCACCGGCTGGCCCGCCGCGGTCTTGGCGCGCGCCGCCCAGACGCCGGCATAGCAATCGGCCTGCAGCTCCATACGGACCTGCAGCGCGTTGCCCTCGGCCTGCGACGCGCGCTGCTGCGCCTGCCGGACCTGATCGGAAATGCCGGTGATTGTCTGGATATGGTGGCCGACCTCATGCGCAATGACATAGGCCTGCGCGGCGTCACCTGCCGCGCCGAAACGCTGCTCGAGCTCGCGGAAGAAGGCGGTATCGAGATAAACGCCCTGATCGGCGGGGCAATAGAAGGGGCCCATCGCGGACTGGGCGGCGCCGCAGCCCGAGCGGTTGGCGTCGGTGAAGAAGTTGAGCGTCGGTTTGCGGTAGCCGCTGACAAGGCCGCCCCAGACCTGATGCGTCGATCCGAAGACGTTGCAGGCAAAGCGTTCGGCCTGCGTGTCGCACGCGACATTGGCTCCGCTGCGGCCGTCGGCGGCCGGGTCCGCCGTCCCACCGCTGCCCGAGAGCATGTTCATCCCGCCGCCGAAGAAAAGAAAGGCAAGGGCGCCGAGAATCAGAATCGTGCCGCAGCCCATCTTGCGCCCGAGCAGCATCGGGAGCAGGCCGATGAGCAATCCGCCCATGCCGCCACCGCCGCCGCCTCCGAAACCGCCGCCACCGCGGCCAAGGTCGCGGATGTCGTCGCCGGGATCATAATCGTCGAGACGCATGGGGTCCTCCCGCGGATAAATGCCTGTTTCCTTTGCCGGTGTTACAGCAGCGTCCGGCAATTGGAAGGGGCTTCGCATTGAATCAGGGCATTGCAATCGCCCGTGCTGCGGTGCACCAATCCATACCGCCCGCCGCGAACCAAAGGAACGTTCGAGTCCATGCCCCGCCGAGCCGCCCGAGCTGCCCTGCCGCTGCCCGACCTTGTCGTCCTTGTCCTGCAGGGTGGCGGTGCGCTCGGCGCTTATCAGGCCGGGGTGTATGAGGCGCTGATCGATCTCGGCATCGAGCTCGACTGGGTTGCGGGCATCTCGATCGGCGCGGTCAATGCCGCGATCATTGCGGGCAACGAGCGCGATCAGGCGGTCGGCAAGATGCGCGAATTCTGGAACGGCGTGTCGTCGGCGATCCCCTGGCTGCCCGAGGTCGACAATGACGCGGTGCGTGAATGGACGCATCTGGCGGCGGCGGGGCAGGTCGCGACCTTTGGGGTGCCGGGTTTTTTCACGCCGCGCTGGCCGCCGCCGGGGCTTGCCGAGCGGCAAACGCCCGCCGCGGTGAGCTTTTACGACACGGGGCCGCTCGTCGAGACGCTGAACCGGCTGGTCGATTGGGACCGGCTGAACAAGGGCAAAGTGCGGCTGTCGGTCGGCGCGGTTGCGGTTGAGAGCGGGAATTTCCGCTATTTCGACACCACATGCGACGCGATCGATGCGCGTCACATCCTGGCGTCGGGAGCGCTGCCGCCGGGGTTGCCGCCCGTCGAGATCGATGGCGTCT
>CAUUIU010000203.1:0-6010 GCA_963545025.1 uncultured Sphingopyxis sp.
GGAATCGGACGTGGCCTTCGGCGGTTGCGAAGAGCGTGTGGTCCTTGCCCATGCCAACGTTGACACCCGGGTAAACCTTGGTGCCGCGCTGACGCACGATAATGTTGCCGCCGATCACTTCCTGACCGCCGAACTTCTTCACGCCAAGGCGGCGGCCGGCTGAGTCGCGACCGTTGCGCGAAGAACCGCCTGCTTTCTTATGTGCCATGACTGATGCTCCTTAATTCGTTTTCAGAGGCCGAGCCGCGATGCCGCGCTCAGGCTTCCTTCTTGGGGGCTGCCTTCTTGGCAGCGGGCTTCTTTTCGGCGGCTTCGGCCTTGGGTGCAGCTTCCTTCTTGGGAGCAGCAGCCTTCTTCGGCGCAGCTTCCTTGGCGGGAGCGGCCTTGGCTTCGGCAGCGGGAGCAGCTTCGGCCTTCGGAGCGGCTTCCTTCTTCGGCGCGGCCTTCTTGGCTTCGCCGACGGCGAGGATGCGCAGCAGCGTCAGCGACTGGCGGTGACCGTTGCGACGGCGATAATTGTGCCGGCGGCGCTTCTTGAAGACGATGACCTTTTCGCCGCGCGTCTGGGCGATGATCTCGGCCGACACGACGAGGCCGTCGGCGCTCTTCGTTTCGCCGCCGTCACCGGCCAGCAGGATGTCGCCCAGCGACACGGTGTCGCCAGCTTCACCGTCGATCTTTTCAACGGCGATCTTGTCTCCGGCGGCGACGCGATACTGCTTGCCGCCCGTGCGCACGATTGCGAACATGGTCTTCCATCCAATCAAAAAACTAAATCACCCGCGCACCAGTCACCTGCCGAAGCGGGCGATTTTTCCGGCATGCGGGAAAGTCAGCGCCACTAGCGATCAATGCCCAAGCTGTCAACCGCATATTTCCGCGCTTTTTACGCTTTTGGCGGCGACGGACCCGAAGCGCGGCGAAAGCCCCGATTCGGCCTTGCTGCCATGCGCCCGCGCTCATATCAGGGTTGGCAATGAAGCGCGCGCTCCTTTTGACACCCGTTGCGATGCTGACGTCGCTGTCGCTTTCGGCCTGTGCCGCGGCGCAGGGTGCCGCCGCGCCGTCGCTCGCGAAACGCGCGGTCGAGGGGCGTTTCGATGTCGCCCCGCCCGCCGTCGTTGTCGCCCCGCCGGGCCCGCTTCCCGCCGATCTTGCCGGCCGCCTCGCGCGTTGGGAGGCCGATGGCGCCAGCGCGCAGCAGGCCTTTACCGCCGAGCGCGATGCCGCGGTGTCGGTCGTCGCCGGCGCCGCCGGAGCGCCCGTCGCCAGCGAGCGCTGGGTCGTGGCGCAGCAGGCAATCTCGCGCCTGATCGCCGCGCGGGCGCCGCTCACCGGGGCGCTTGCCGATATCGACCGTCTTTATCTGGAGCGCAGCGTCGACGAGGCGATCGACGGCCTGCCCGATATTTATGCGCTGCGCGAAAGGCTTGCCGATATCGCGTCGGCGCAGGATGCGATCCTCGAGGCGCTGAACAGTCAGCTGCCGGAGCAGTAGGCGTTTCCCCTATTCGTCGCCCCGGACTTGATCCGGGGTCCATTCGACGGAGGTGGTCATGGATGCCGGATCAAGTCCGGCATGACGATGAAGAATTGGGCCCTTACTGATTCAGCCCATGCTTCTTCAGCGCATGGCGGATCTGATCATAGCTCAGCCCCAGCGCCTCGGCCGCAACCTTCTGGTTGAAGCGGCAGCGCGCCATGGCGTCGGACAAGATCTGCTTCTCATAAGCGTCGACCGCCGCGCGCAGGTCGCTGACCGGGCCGGTCGGCGCTTCGGTCCGCGGCGGGGCCGTTTCGCCGGCCGGTGCGGCGACGTGGGCGTCGGTCCTCGGCGGCGCCTTGCGCGACACCGGTTGCCAGGGGCTGGCGAAAGGGTCGAAGCTGACGGCATCGACTGGCCGCGCCGGATCGGCCCAGCGATAGATCGCACGTTCGATGACGTTGCGCAGTTCGCGAACATTGCCCGGCCAGTCGTGGCCCTCCATCGCGGCGAGCGCGCGCGGGCCGAAACCCGGCCATTCGTCCCAGCCGAGGACCGCGGCCATACGCTGGCCGAAATAGGTTGCGAGCACCTCGATATCGCCCTCGCGGGCGCGCAGCGGGGGCAGGGTGATGACCTCGAACGACAGCCGGTCGAGCAAGTCGGCCCGGAACCTGTTGTCGTCGACCAGCGCGGGCAGATGTTCGTTGGTCGCCGCGACGATGCGGACGTCGACGCGGATCGGGCGCGACGAGCCGACACGTGTCACCTCGCCATATTCGACCGCGCGCAGCAATCGCTCCTGCGCGCCCATCGACATCGTCGCGAGTTCGTCGAGGAAGAGTGTGCCGCCGTCGGCTTCCTCGAAGCGGCCCGCACGGGTGCGCGTCGCGCCGGTGAAGGCGCCGGCTTCGTGTCCGAACAATTCCGATTCGATCAGCGTCTCGGGCATCGCGGCGCAATTCATGATCACATAGGGGCGGTCCCAGCGCGACGACAGGCGGTGGAGGCGTTCGGCGATCAATTCCTTGCCGGTGCCGCGCTCGCCGATCACCAGCACCGGGCGATCGAGCGAGGCGGCCTGGCTCGCGCGATCGACCGCATCCTGAAAGGCGGCCGACTGGCCGATGAACTGCGTTTCGCGCTCCATTCCCAATCATTGGCAAATTTTCCCGTTGATCGGCAAGGTAAATCGCGCTGCCGGTCGATTTGGAAAGAGAGTTTGGCGGATTCGTGGGGCTTTCGCCAATTGGCACACCCCCTGCATGGTGTTTGTCGAACCGGGCATGACGCCCGGTGCAGCGAAGATCAGGAAGGTTCGATCATGAAGTCGATATATGCCCAAACCGCTACTCTCACGCTCAGCGTGGCAGGTGCGCTGGCCATTTTCGTCGGTGCGATCGACCCGCAGATCGTTGCCAGCCTGAACGGTTCCCCGACCGGCCCGCTGGCGATCGCTGCTTCGACCCCGGCGGTCAGCCCGATGGCCTGACCGACACCTGGTGCCGGGGCACTCTCCCCCCTTGCCCCGCCCCGGCACCAGTATTTTCAGAATCAAGTTTTCGACAGGAGTTTCAACATGGGTATTTTCTCACGCACCCGCGACATCATCGCCGCCAACGTCACCGACCTGCTCGACCGGGCCGAAGACCCCGAAAAGATGATCCGCCAGATCATCTTCGAGATGAACGAAACGCTCGTCGAAGTTCGCGCCTCCGCCGCCCGCACGATCGCCGACCAGAAGGAAATGCGCCGCCACATCGCCAAGCTCGAAAGCCTGCAGGACAGCTGGAAGGAAAAGGCCGAACTCGCGCTGTCGAAGGACCGCGAAGACCTCGCCACCGCCGCGCTCGTCGAAAAGCAGAAGGCCGGCGACATGGCCGAGAAGCTGAAGGCCGAGATCGCGACGCTGGACGAAGCGCTGAAGGGTTATGAAAACGACATCGCCAAGCTGCAGAAGAAGCTCAGCGAAGCGCGCGCCCGCCAGTCGAGCGTCGTCAACCGCCTCGAAAGCGCCGAAAATCGCTACAAGCTGCGCGAGATGACCAACGGCGACCGCGTCGAAGATGCCTTCTCGCGCTTCGAAATTCTCGAACGCCGCGTCGACGAAGCCGAAGGCCGTGCCGACGCGCTGAACCTGGGTTACAAGAAGTCGCTCGACGAAGAGATTGCCGAGCTGCAGTCCGCCGACAAGGTCGCTGACGAGCTTGCCGCGCTGAAGGCCGCCCAGGCCAAGAAATAAGGAGCCAGACCGATGGAAGAAGTCATCATTGTCCCGATCGTCATCGGAACGCTCTTCCTCGGTCTGCCCTGGCTGATCCTCCACTACATCACGAAGTGGAAGCAGGCCAAGACGCTGACTGGAGAAGATGAACAGCTGCTCGACGAGCTTTACGATACCGCACGGCGGCTCGAAAACCGCCTGCACACCGTCGAACGCATCATCAGCGCCGACCATCCCGACTTCCGCCCCGCGGTACGCAGCGATGAAGAACTGGCGCAACTCGAAAACCATAAGACCAGGAGAAACTGAGATGTCCGCCAGCCGCACCAAATTCTACCTCGACAAGCAGAACGCGAAATGGAGCGGCGTGTGCGCCGGGATCGCGGATTACAGCGGGATCGATGTGCTCTGGGTCCGCGTCGGCGCGGTCCTCCTGACCCTGATGGGCGGCTTCCCCTGGACGCTGATCGCCTATTGGATGGTCGCCTGGATGGGAACGCCGAAACCCTTCGCGCTCTACGGCTCGAACGAGGAAGCGAAATTCTGGCAGGGCGTCCGGTCGAACCCGAGTGCATCGACCCGCGACATCCGCTCGCGCTTCCGCGATATCGACCGCCGACTTGCCGACATCGAGCTTTACTACACGAGCCACAACCGCCGCCTGGCGGACGAGATCGACGCGCTGCGCTGAGGCGGGCGCCGACGATCGAAGGCAACAGGGAGACTTCACATGAATTTCGGTGGCACCACTTTCGTCCTCGCCATCATCGCATTGTCGATCGGCGGCTGGATGTTCACCACCTGGATCCGCGCCAAGCATGGCTATCCGGTTGAAAATGAATGGGGTGGCACGGTTCATCGAACCGACCCCGACGCTGATCGAAAAATCGCCCTGCTCACCGACGACAACGCCAAGCTGGCGGGCCAGGTCAGCCGGCTGGAAGAACGGATTTCGGTGCTCGAACGCATCGCGACCGAAACCAACGGCCAGGCAGCGCAGCTTGCCGACCAGATCGACCGTTTGCGCTGAGGGGAAGACAGATGAATCTCGATGTACTGAATGCCATCGCGCCCGTCGCCGCCATTATCGGCATCATGGCGGTCGGCGGCTGGGTCTTCACCACCTGGCTCCGCGTCAAAAATGGCTACCCGCTCGATGGCGCCTGGGGTCAGGCGGTCTATCCCAAGACCAGCGATGAGGCGATGGAACGCGTCAAGCTGATCAGCCAGGAAAATGCCCAGCTGCGCGCCGAGCTGGGTTCGGTGAAGGATCGCCTCGCGGTGGTCGAACGCATCGTTACCGATGGCGGCAGCCGGCTGAGCGACGAGATCGAGGCGCTGCGGCGTCCGGCGAACTGAGGAGCGATACGATGAGCGGCACTTTCATCCTGGGTTTTTTCTTCATCGTCGTCGGCCTGCCGGTGATCCTGGGAATCGGCGGCGACATGTTCCGACGCCACCTGAAGTTCAAGGAAAAGCAGCTCGAACTGATGTCGCACCAGACCGCCGAAAAAGCCGCGCAATATGCGGCGCAGACCGAGCGGCTCGAACAGCGCGTCCGGGTTCTCGAGCGCATCGTTACCGACAAGGGAATTGAGGTCGCCGACGAGATCGAGAAGCTGCGCGACGCCCCTCTGAACTAAAAAATAGACGGAAAGGATACTCCCCATGAATCCCTTCGAAATGGTCATCGGCATCGTGCTCATCGTGACGATCGGCAGCATCATTCGCGCCAAGCACGGCATCCGCCGCGACAACAAGGGCAATGAATATTTCGTCGGCAAGGCCGAGGACAATGCCGAGACCAAGGCGCTGCTCGCCGAGATCCGCGCGCTCAAGGAGCGCATCCAGGTTCTCGAGCGCATCGCCACCGACCACAACCGCGCCGTCGCGCTCGACGAGGAAATCGAGCGGCTGCGCGACCGTTCTCCCTCCTGACTGTGACGAAGAAGGAGCCTGACCATGGCCACCATCACTTCCGATCTTGCCTTCAACCTGATCCCGGCAGCGGTTGCGCTGAGCGCCCTCGCGATCATCAGCCTCGTCGCGCTGCGCGGCTGGCGTGACTGGATCCAGTTGAAGCGCGAGGAACTCGCCGCGGGTCATATCGCTCCGGCGCAGGACCCCGCGGTGCCCCACGCCGGCTCGCGGATAGAGATCGCCGACCTCAAGGAACGGCTGCGCAAACTCGAAGCCATTGCGGCGGGGGTCGACCTCTAAGCACCCTGTGGTTTGCCCGGCATCGGCCCGCTCCCCCTGTCTCTTATACACATCTCCGAGCCCACGAGACACTGAGCGATCTC
>CAUUIU010000204.1:0-6005 GCA_963545025.1 uncultured Sphingopyxis sp.
TACACTTCTAGCTTCGTCGGCAGCGTCAGATGTGTATAAGAGACAGGCGCAGGGGCTGGCGGGGTGGTTCGAGGGGGCCGCGCTGCGCGTCGATCTGGATAAGGTGCCAGCGCTGGCCGAGGACCGGATGGCGCTGTGGCGCGAGGTGTCGGGGGCCGACTGGTTGAGCGCGGACGAGAAGAAGGCGCTGCTGGGGCTAACCTAGCCCGCGTCGTCACCCCGGACTTGATCCGGGGTCCATGACTTCGGCGCGGCTGTGGATCCCGGATCAAGTCCGGGATGACGAAAGGAAATCGACATGGACGAGGAAGAGGCGCTGGCGCGGCTGATCGCGCTGGCCGGGACGAGTGCGCCCGATGCGGCGTTGCTGCGCGCGGTGGTCGAGGAGGCGAGCGAGTTGGGCGCGCGGCGGGCCTTGGCAAGGCTCGGCCTCGCCGACGAGGCGGCGCGCGACGATGTGAGCGATTTGCGGCAGCTGCTCGGCGCCTGGCGCGATGCGAAGAGGAGCGTCTGGGCGGCGGTGGTCGACTGGGCGGTGCGCGGGATGCTCGCGCTGCTGGTTGTCGGGCTCGCGATGAAACTGGGGTTTGCGGGGCTGCTCAAATGAGCGTGCGCTTCGCGGGTTATGCGTCGGTGTTCGACCGGGTCGATCGCGGCGGCGATGTCGTGCGCAGCGGAGCCTTTGCGGCGAGTTTGCGCGAGCGGCGGGCGGTGCCGTTGCTGTGGCAGCATCGGCCGGGGGCGGTGGTCGGTTTGATCGAGACATTGGCGGAGGATGCGCGCGGGCTGCGCGTCGTGGCGCGGGTGACGCATCCGGCGGCGGCGAAGCTGGTCGCGCGCGGGGCGCTGACGGGGCTGAGCTTTGGATATCGGGTGCGCGCGGCGCGCGGGGCGAATCCGCGGGAACTGACCGCGCTCGACCTGGCCGAAGTGAGTCTGGTGGCGGCGCCGATGCAGGATTTGGCGCGGGTGATTCAGGTGGTGAAGGAGTGAAACGCATGGACGATATGGAAGTGAAGGCCGATGCGCTCGATGGCGCGTTCGATGCGGTGCTGGCGGCGGAGGCGGTCGATGAGCTGAAGGCCTCGGTCGCGGCGCTCAAGGCGCAGGTCGATGCGCAGGCTGTGGCGGCGTCGCGGCTGCCGCTCGACGGGGCGAAGGCGGCCGATCCGGCGCTGGATGCTTTTGTCGAGCGCTATCTGCGGCGCGGGATCGATGCGGGGGTCGAGATGAAGAGCCTGTCGGGGGCGTCGGGCGGCGAGGGCGGTTTTGCGGTGCCGCGCGAGATCGACGGCAGCATTGCCGCGACGCTGAAGACACTGTCGCCGATCCGATCGATCGCGACCGTCGTGCAGACGGGGACCAGCGGCTATCGCAAGCTGGTCGCGACCGGATCGATGGGGACGGGCTGGGTCGGCGAGACCGCGGCACGGCCCGAGACCGCGACGCGCAGCTTTGCCGAGATCGTGCCGCCCTCGGGCGAGCTTTACGCCAATCCGGCGGCGAGCCAGGCGATGCTCGACGATGCGATGTTCAATGTCGAGGACTGGCTGGCCGAGCAGCTTGGCCGCGAGTTCGCGGTCGCCGAGGGAAGCGCGTTCGTGAACGGCAATGGCACGAACCGGCCCAAGGGCTTCCTGACCTATACCGCGACGAACGAGATCGACAGCGTGCGCGCTTTCGGGTCGCTGCAATATCTCGCGACGGGGACGGCGGGCGCGTTTCCGGCGTCGAACCCGCAGGACAAGCTCGTCGAGCTGGTCCATTCGCTGAAGGCGCCCTATCGCCAAGGCGCGAGCTGGGTGATGAATTCGGATACGCTGAGCCGCATCCGCAAGTTCAAGACCACCGACGGCGCGTTCATCTGGCAGCCGGGGATGGTCGAGGGGCAGGCGGCGACGCTGCTCGGCTATCCGGTGGTCGAGGCCGAGGACATGCCCGATGTGGCGGCGAACAGCCTGTCGATCGCCTTCGGCAATTTCCGCGCCGGATACCTCGTCGCCGACCGCGGCGAGACGCGCATCCTGCGCGATCCGTTCAGCAACAAGCCCTTCGTGCATTTCTATGCAACCAAAAGGGTCGGCGGTGCGATCATCGATTCACAGGCCATCAAGCTGATGAAATTCGCCGCCAGCTAAGCAGCGCTGGCGCGCGATGGGCGCCCGGCCCTGGTCCCTTCCCTTTCGGGACCGAGCCGGGCGCTTATTTTTTCCCTTATCGACATTGGAAAGGATGGCCCTGCCATGCCGACCCCCTTTTTCGCCGATCTGGTGCGCGAGCTTGCGCAGGAGGGCGGGACCGGGCCGCTGACGCCGGGCGGCGCGGTGCCCGGCCATCGCCGCTTTGCGGATAGCGTTCCGGCCGAAACGGACTTTCATTATGCGGTCGTGGGGGTTGCGCGGCCCGAGCAATGGGAGGTCGGCACCGGGCATATCGACAGCGCGGGCCGGCTGGTGCGCGCGAGCGTCGCGGCGTCGTCCGACGGCGGCGCGCATGTCGATTTCGCGGCGGGGCTGAAGACCATTGCGCTGACCGTCGGGGCGAGCTGGTTCGCGGCGAACGAAGGCGCGATCGACGCGGTGGGCGGGGCGGTCGAAGATCTTGCCGCGGTCGTCGCGGCGAAGCAGCCGCTGTCGACCACGCATGGCGCGGCGGCGACGGGCATGGCGGGCGACACGCTGACCGTGACGCGCGGCGACGGCTGGGTGAACATCCCGCTTGCGACCTTGCCCTTTCGCGGGTCGGCGGGGTTCCACGATCTGACGGGCGCTCTTGGTGCGGTCGACGGCAGCGCGGTCGCGGCCGGGATCGGATTCAGCGGTGATCGCGACACCGGACTGTTCCGCGCCGACGCCGACACGCTGGCGCTGACCACCGGCGGCGCTGAGCGGGTCCGGGTCACTGCATCGGGCCGGGTCGGCATCGGCATCGCGGCGCCGGGCGAGAAACTGGAAATTTATGGCGGAAGCGCCGGGAGCGTCTGCAACCTCGCGGTGGGCAATGCGGCGACCGCGTTGCAAATCGGGATCGACACCGCGAACCAGGTGCAGTTCCGCACCGCGCAGGCCGTGCCGATGCTCTTTTACGCCGGCGGCCTGGAGCGGCTGCGGATCGAGGCCGGCGGCGCGGTGCGCGGCGGCGCCGACAATGGCCAGTCGATCGGAAGCGCGGCGGTCCGTTGGTCGACCGTCTATGCCGGGACCGGCGCGATCAACACGTCGGACACGCGCGACAAGGTCTGGCGTGGCGGGCCGGGCGCGGCCGAGCGGCGCGCGGCACGGCGGATTTCCGGAGAACTAGGGTTTTTCCAATGGGCGGACGCGATCGCCGAGAAGGGCGCCGACAAGGCGCGCCATCATTTCGGCGTGCGCGCGCAGGCGGTGTGGGCGATCATGGCTGATGAGGGGCTGATCGACCCGATCGACGCGAGCGGCCGGCCGGGTGCCACGCCCTATGCCTTTCTGTGCTGGGACGAATGGGAGGATGAGGCGGACGGCGCGATACGCTGCCGCTTTGGGCTTCGGCTCGACCAGCTGGCGCTGTTCCTGATCGCCGCGATCGACGTGCGGCTGGCCGCGCTGGAGGAGGCGGCATGATGGGCGGGGCGGCACTGGCATCGCGCGCGATCGGCGACGCCGCGCGCCGCGACATCGCGCCGGCATGGGGCGGGCCCGAGCCCGCGGCGCCGCAAATGCCGCTGCCGGCGGTCCGCGAATCCACCCGGCGCATGCGCGTACGCAAGCCTTAGCTGGAAGGAAGCGGAGATGGTGATGATGGTGAAGGATCCGGACAGCCGGATCGATTTCGAGTTCGACTGGGCGATCGCCTATCCCGACGGGCAGGCGGTACTGGCGAGCAGCTGGACGGTCGTCCCCGGCGAGGCGGGCGGCGTCGCGGTGGCGGCGGCGGGCAACGACCTGATGCAGTCGACGGTCACGCTGGCGGGCGGGGTCGCCGGCCATGTCTATCGCGTGACCAATCGCGTCACGCTGAGCGACGGCCAGATCGACGAGCGATCGATGACAGTGCGGGTGGAGGAGCGGTGACGATGGCGAGCCTGATACCGGGCGAGGCCCCGGTGAGCCTGAACGAAGCGCGCAGCTGGCTGCGGCTGGGGGCGACAATCGACGATGCGGTGGTGGCCGGGCTCGTGCGTGCGGCGACCAATATATGCGAAGCCTTCATCGGCCAGTGGCTGGTGGCGCGCGCGGGGGAGGAAATGCTGCCGATTGGAACAGGAGCCGTGCAGCTTGGCGCGCGTCCGATCGTCGCGGTCGACGAAGTGATGCTGCTGCTGCCGGGCGGGAGCGAAGTCGCGCTGACCGAGGATGGCTATCGGGTGACAATCGGCCGCGATGGGACGGCGAGGCTTGCGGTTCACGATCCGGGCGAGGCGGCGCGGATCCGCGTCAACTTTCGCGCGGGGCTGGCCGAAGGGGCCAATGGGGTGCCCGAGGCGATCCGCCAGGGCATCGTCCGCATGACCCAGCATTTGCATGACGCCCGCGACGGTATGAATGCAGCGCCGCCAGCGGCTATCGCGGCGCTTTGGCAACCGTGGCGACGGCTGACGCTGGGGAGCGCCGGGTGAGCGGCGCCGAACAGGCAGTGCGCGCGCGGGCGCTGGCTCTGCTGCGCGGCGATGAGGCGCTTGCAGGGCTGGTTCACGGTATTTTCGACGGCGTGCCGCCGCGCGTCAGTGCGCCCTATATCTCGGTCGCCGCCGCCGAAGGCAGCGACTGGGGAACGAAGGATCGCGCGGGCCGCGAGGTGCGGTTGATACTGGTGCTGACCGGTGCCGGATCGGCCCTCGACGACGCGAGCGCGGCGCGGATCGAGAGCGTCGCGGCGGGGCTGCGGGGCCAAGCGGGCGATTGGACCGTGGTCGGCGCGCGGGTGGTGCGGACGCGATTCAGCCTCCCGCGCGAAGGCGGGTGGCGGTACGAACTGGTGGTGCGGTGTCGCTGTCTGGCGGGATGAGCGGCGATCAGCCGGGCATCGTGCCCGAGTCGCTGTAATCCTTGAACTTGTCGGTGAAGTTCGCGCGATAATCCTCGACCTGCATATCGGCATTGTCGGTCGCGTCGGCAGCAGAATCGCCGCCCGCGCGGTTCGCCGTAACCACCGCTTTGTGGAAGGCGTCGCGTTCGGTGCCGCACGCCGATTTGATCGACATTTCGAACTCGGCGGTCGGCATCTTGTCCTCGAGCGATTTCTTCATGTGGGTGTTCAGGCATTTCGTGAAGGCGACACGCGTCGTGTCGACCATCGCCGACGGCGACTGGATCATCGCGGCCAGAACCAATGACGTAATCAGCATCCTCTTGCTCCCCGTTTCGGATGTTCTTTTAGATCAAGGAGATTAAACGATGGCAATTGAAAATGGGAGCGCTTTTCTGCTCAAGATCGGCGACGGCGAAACGCCGCCCGCCTTTCAGACCGTCGCCGGATTACGCACTACGCAGATGTCGGTGAACGGCGAAGCGGTCAATGTCACGACCAAGGATTCGGGCGGCTGGCGCGAGCTGTTGTCGGGTGCCGGGGTGCGATCGGTTTCGGTGAGCGCGGCCGGGATTTTTACCGGATCGGACGCCGAGGTGCGGCTGCGCGCCGCCGCGCTTGCCGGGACGATCGACGATTTCGAGCTCAGCTTTGAAAGCGGCGAGCGGATGCGCGGGCGCTTCCTGGTGACGCGGCTCGACTATGCCGGCGATTATAATGGCGAGCGCCAATATACGCTGAACCTGGAATCGAGCGGCGTGGTGGCGAGCCTGTGAGCGGGGCCAATGTGCTGCGCGGCGAGGCCGAACTGCGCGTCGGCGACGCCGTGCTGGTGCTGCGTCCGAGCTTTGCCGCGCTGGTCGCCGCCGAAGAGGAGCTGGGGCCGCTGTTCGCGCTGGTCGAGCGCGCGGCGGACGGGCGGCTGCGGATCGGCGAGCTGGCGGCGCTGTTCTGGCATCTGTCTCTTATACACATCTCCGAGCCCACGAGACACTGAGCGATCT
>CAUUIU010000205.1:0-5983 GCA_963545025.1 uncultured Sphingopyxis sp.
GTTCGCCGCGGTCGTGCTGCTCTCGGTCGGGATTTGGATGCACGGCAAGGCGCAAGCCGATCAGTGGCAACGCTATATCCGGGAGAAAATGTCACGGGCGCTATCGAGCGGGTCGGGATGGTTCCTGTTCGGGCTCGCATTCCTGGTGGTCTATCGGGAGGTCTTTGAAACGATCCTTTTCTACGCCGCGCTCTCGACACAGGGTAACACCGCGATGCTGCTGGCCGGCGCCGGCGCAGCGATCAGCCTTCTCGCCGTCATCGCCTGGGCCATGCTCCGCTACAGCCGGACGCTGCCGATTACGCAGTTCTTCCGCTACAGCTCGTGGCTGATGGCCGCTCTGACGGTCGTGCTGGCCGGTAAGGGAGTCGCTGCCCTCCAAGAGGCGGGGATCATCGACATAGCGCCGCTCGCCAGCGTGCCACGTATCTCGATGTTGGGCCTGTTCCCGACATTTCAGTCGGTGCTGGCACAACTCCTGATGCTTGCCGTGATCGTGATCGGGTTTGCCTGGAACCGCCGCGCCAAGCCGCGGGCGGGCGGGCCGCTAGCCTACTAGCGGCAGGGCAGACAACGCCCCTCTCTAAAGCGTTGCCGCAACCCTGACCGTGCATCGCACCGTCTCACGCGCCTTGGCTCGCAATGTAACGGGAGGGCGGCGGGGAAAGCGCCGCCCTCGGGCCATTTACGCGGCCATCTTGTCGCAAGCCTCGGCGCACTTGCGACACGCGGCGACGCAATCCTCCATGCCGTCCAGCCCTTCGCAGCTCGACGCGCACGCCCGGCAAATCTCGGCGCACTCGCGGCAGATATGCCGGTGATGCTCAGATTTCCGCGCCATGAAGTCGATCGCGACCGCGCAAATCTGCGCACAATCGGCCATGATCTTCATGTGCTGCGGCTCGGCATGTCGGCCTCCCGCCTCAAGGCAATGGTTCATCGCCATGTGGAGGCAGGTGACATGGCATTCGTGGCAGGCGTCCATGCACGCCTTCATCTCGGGATCGATCTGATGCATCATTCATCTCCAGCTGAGCCCCCGCCCATTTGAAAATACGCGGCGCGCGCGCGTACCCCTTACCTCTCTCGATCAAGCCAGCTTGCTGGAGATGGCTTTGATCGCTTTAAGCCCCGATCCGAACCTGGCGATTGCCTCGCGGTTTCTCTCCAGCTCGCCGTAGGGAAGATACGATATGTCGAGATCGGCGACGCGGCTGAACGCGGGACGCTGTAACTGCGCGCGGACATCCGCCTCGCGGGCGTCGGGTGCGACCAGAAACAGCCCTGCGGTCGCGTGGAGGGCGCTGCCGCTCAGCGCCAAGTCGAGCATGCGCACAATGCCCGAGTAGATCGACGTCGAATGCTCGACCTCGAACGCTGCCGCGACGTGATCGCCGCCGCGCTCAAGCCACAGCACGTCGATTAGACGGATGGAATCCGCCCCCTTCGAGGTTGCGATGGAGGCGGGCAGGTGCTCAAGGCACCCATGTCCCAACGGCGATCCATTGAAGGCACGGCTGCGGTCGTTCGATGCGATCCACACGTCATAGCCGAGCGCGAGTCCTAGATCGCGAAGCCATGCTTGGATTTCAGTATGGGTGCGCTCGTTCTCGCCTTCGCGTAGCGCCGCCTTGCTGAGCGTGCGCGCCTCCTCGCGCGCCGTCTCAAGCCGTTGTCCCCAACTTGCCAGCGCCTCGCCGCTAACATCGAGAGGAGGGGCCGGGTAGCGATCGAAGCCGATGTCGAACAGCAAGCCGCCAATCGCACCCAGGTCGTTCGATAGCAGGTCGCGGTGGCGATCGTTCAAGTCGAGTACACCCGACCGCATCGCCAGAAAATGCTCCCAGCTCCCGAGCTTCACCTTCGAGCCGGTCAGCGCGTTGTAGCCTTTGACGATCGCGGTGTTGAAGGGCGGCACCAGCGTCGGGTGAAGAAAATAGAGCAGGTTGGCGACCGCGGGCCCGAGCCCCTTGATCTTCAAGCGATCGATCGTGTGGATATGGCCAATAATTTCCTCGGCCGTGTCGCAACACGAACAGGCGTCGAGCAAGCGACCGAACGCCCGCTGGTTCTCCGGGTTTTCGTAGATATCGGGTATGCGGAGCTTCGGCTTCCAGAGAAAGGCATGGTCAGCGCCTTTGAAAATTTGACGCTGCTCGGCGACGGAATGAACGACCGTTTCGAGCGACGATCCCCGGTAGGCGACGCCGAACGTGCCGCGCTCGATCTCACCAACGACCTGGCCAATACCACGCCGGATCGAGCGGAAGTTTTTCAACCGTTCGTCCCACAGAAACCAGCTTCGGTAGGTTGCGCCAGGATCGTCACGCCAACGGGCAATAAGACGACGAACGAGGCCACCGTGATCCTCTCCGGTAGTAATTTGGTCGGGTTGCGTGGCCATATTGTCGGTGTGATCCCCATTCGCTGAACCAAGACCTAAGCCCCTGGCCGGTGACCGTCGAGCTTCTTGATTCAGCATACCGGACCGCGAGGTTCCGCATCTGTTCAGTTTTTGGTATAACGTGACAACGGCGGGGATGCTCGGTTTGATGGTGAGCCGTGACCATCGCGCTTGCCATCCAAAGTTGGCTAAGGGCTATTTAGTACACGGTAGCCTCGACCATTTCGCGACCTGACGGTCAGTCGGCTGCTCCATATCGCATCAAGCGGTGATAGCCTAAAGCCGGACAGTCTATTTGGGAGATCATGAATGAACACCGGCGTGAAAACGATTATGCTCATGTCGATCGCCGTGCCTGTTGTGGCGTGGGCTCAGCCGGTCGCCCGCGATGCCGATACACGGGCCGTGGAGGCTGTGCTCTCACGGTACAAAAACGCGATCGAGAAGCTTGACGTCGCTGGAACCGAAAAACTGTTTACGATTGACGCGCGGGTCTTCGAGACAGGAAGCCCTGAAGGAACCTACGCCACCTACCTCGCCCATCATCTTGGTCCCGAGCTGCGGCAGTTCAAATCGTTCCGCTTCTCCGACTACAAGGTCGACGTCCGCTTCGAAGGGTCGGTTGCCCTTGCGACCGAGACCTACCGTTACCGAATCGAGCCAAGAACCGGCGAGGCCGCCGAAAGACTCGGCGTCGCCACAAGCGTGCTGAAAAAGGTGAACGGAGGATGGAAGATCGTGTCCATGCACAACAGCGCTCGGAAACCGAAGGGCAGCTGACGGACGCAGGCGGGGGCTGGCGTGCGAACGTTTTTCGCAGCACCGGATTAGCGACAAGGCGATGTGCTTTCGGCAGATTGCGCTAGACCGGCATGCTCATGATGTCCTTGTAGGCCGAAAGCACTTTATTACGAACTTGCAACGTTGCCTCGAATGCGATCGAGGACTCCTGCCGCGCGAGCATTACCTTCGCAATGTCGGTTTCGTCCCCGCGTTCGTAGGCGACCGTCAAAGCACCAGCGCGCGCATTGATCGCGTTAATTTTTTGAAGCTGCGTCTGAAAAGTAGAGGCGAAGCCGCCTGGCTCCGCGTGTCCTGGCTGCGACACGCCCGCCGCTCCGCTCACCCCTGAGACGGAATTTGGGCTATCCACCGTTCCCAGCGCGGTGTTCATCGCTGCGTCAAAAGCCGCTCCTCTCGCAGCCGCGGAAACGGCGACAGAATTCGGGTTGCTCGCTATATTCCGAAGCGCCGCGTTCTTGTCGAGGACGGCGTTCCGCAGGGCCATAACGTCGTTGATGGAGATGCTGCTCATATTCACCCCGGTGCGACTTCTATCGCATCTGTATGATCGCACTGTAAGCATTAGAAGATGGTTAACGACGCTTAGTATTGATTGCCTGATCGTGAAGCCATGCGCCGACCTCTAATTGGACCCGCCCAAGCGTGCCACGGTGAGGACCGGGCCGGATTGTCTATTGTCAATTGCTTGGCGGAATAGATACGCGGCCACTACGGGGCGACCTTAATTGTGCATCGCACTGTGGCACGCGCCCGATTCGCCGCTTTGCTGCAACCCTCGATCGTTTCACGATTGGCCGTCACGATCTTGTCGGCCGCGACGATCGCGCGGAACTGTGCGGCGTCGGCGCTCTGCATCATCCGCTGACCTGCCTCCCAACGGGGCATGTCAAGCGTCCGCGCCGCCATGCGCTCGGGCCATTGCCAGCTCGCCGGCGCGACCTCGCGCGCGACGAGGCCCGGCACGATCGCCCATGCGAGGATGCCGGCCGCTACCCCGCCCAAGGCGAACCATAGCTGCCGGTTTCTCTGGTCGGCGCGTGTCCATGCGGACCCGGCGATGGCGCGAAGCTCGGCCATGACGCGGGCCTTGTCCTCGCCCGCCTTGGCGAGCGCCGCCTGATCCTCGCGCCGGGCGGCGTTGCCCACCGCGGCGATCCGTTGCGCCATCTGCTCCGGCGTCATCGCCAGCGCCGGACTCCGCACGATCACGTCGTTGATGAGCGCGACGCGGGCGGCCGTGGCGTCCACGCCCTGCTGCATCCGCCCTAACGTCTCGGTGTAGTCGGGAACGTCGATCGCGCCGCGCTCGGCCGCCAGACCCTCCACGGCGCGGCGCAACAGCGCCAGCTCGCCACGCATGGCCTCGAACGCCTCGGCCGCGTCGGTTCCGCCCTGATCGTCCTCGTCCGTCACCCGTCCCCCTTACCGGCTCATGCCACGATCGCGGTCGCGGCCTTGTCCGACCGACTGCGCCAGCTCCTGCCCGATCGACCGGCCCCGCTCCATGTTCAACGCCAGCTCGGGCGCGTGCCGCTTCAAGGCGGATTCGAGCTGCGGGTCGCGATGCAACCCGCCCGCGATGCTCTCCATGCGCTTGCCGAGCTTCTCCGCGCCCGCGCGGTCGCCGGCGCGCTCCATACTGGCCCGCGCCGCCTTCATGTCCTGCCACTGCTCCACGAAGCGCCCCGCACGCTTCTCCGGGTCGATACGGACCTAGCGCTCTACCTCCATCGCCTTCGCCGCGCCGCCCGTGTTCCCTTCGGCCGCGGCGCGTGCGAGCTGGGGGTCGCGCTCGATCGCGCTGGCGAGGTCGCGCGCGCCATTCGGTCGCACCTGGTCGAGCGCGTCGCCCGCCTTCGCCAGCGCCTGTTCCTGGTGCGCCAGCACCGGCAACCCCTTCTCCCGCATCCGGCCTATATCGGCCGCGGCGCGCCCATAGCGTTCGATCGCACGGGCCTGCGAGGGCGCCAGCGGCCGATCGGCCGCGATGCGCTCCGGCGACGTCGTTTTTTCCGACGTCGGTTTCGGCCGGAACCCGGCGAACATGCCCCTGGCCTTGTCGCGCACCTTCTCCGCCACCTGACGCGCGAGTTCCGGGAACCGGATCTCGCGCCGATCGGCGAACGCACGGGCCTGGTCCTGCTCGGGCCGCGCATAGTCGCCGGCCATGTCCTTGCCCCGGTCGCGCGACATGGCGCGGACGAGCTGGCACTGGTCGGCGAAGTCGTCGCGCCCGTAATGGAGCTGCACGTCATCACGATGCCGCGACATGCCGACATAGGCGCTGTGGCGGTCCATGCCGGGGGTGGCGAGGACGTGGGCGTGATCGACGGTCACGCCCTGCGCCTTATGGAAAGTGGCGGCGTAGCCGTGATCGACCGCGGCATAGTCCTTTGCGTCGAACGCGACCCGCGCGCCGCTGTCGAGCCGAACCTTCATCCCCTCGGCCGATACCTGCTCGATCGTGCCAAGCGTGCCGTTCTTCACCCCTAGCGACCGCTCGTTCCGCAGGAACATCAGGCGGTCGCCGCGCGCGAACGCGCGCGTCCCCCGGTCGGCGCTGAACGTCACGTCGTCGCCAAGGTCGCCGGTCGCGCGAAGTCGGCCGCGCGCTTCCTCGTTCAGCTCGCGGACCTCGGCGTTGGTGTGGGTGAGGATGATGCGGGATTTGCCCGGTTCGGCCTGGCGCTGCCGATCCCAGCCATCGACCAGCTCGCCCCGCGCCTGCTCGCGCGTGTCGGCCGCGTGGACCATGCCCTTGCCGTCATAGGCGTG
>CAUUIU010000206.1:0-5964 GCA_963545025.1 uncultured Sphingopyxis sp.
GATCGCTCAGTGTCTCGTGGGCTCGGAGATGTGTATAAGAGACAGGACCAGATGACGAGCTATGTCGACTGCGCCGACTTCCTGCTCGAAAGCCATTTCCAGCCGCCGATGTCGATGGCGTCGCTGATGCCCGGATGGTTCGGCGACCATGCGACGCGCATGAAGAATTTCGGGCGCGTCCATTCGGCGGGCATCCTCTTCCCCGCCGACCGGCGCGGGCAGATCGTCGACGGCAAGCTGCGTTTTCAGCTCGATACGCAGGACGACCTGCCGGTGCTGCGCCGCGCGATGGCGACGCTGACCAAGGTGCATTTCGCGGCGGGGGCAATCGAATGCTATCCAGCGCTGGCGAAGGGGCAAAAGATTACGCCCGACATGGACGTCGATGCCTTCTTTCGCAATGCGATCCGCGAACAGGACGACGTCACCCTTTCGAGCAGCCATCCGCACGGGGGCAATGCGATCAACGAGGACCCGCAATATGGGATCGTCGATCCCGATTGCCGGGTCCATGGCACGACCAATGTGCTGGTGACCGACGCGAGCGTTTTCCCGAGCTGCATCCGCGTCAACGCGCAATGGACGACGATGGCGATGGCGCATTATGCGACCGGGCGGCACGATCCCTTCCGTTGAGGCGCAATCGCGCCTACATGGCGCGCCGATGTTCCAGGTTGCCGCCCTTTACCGCTTTGCGCCGTTCGACGATCCCGCCGCGCTGCGCCAGCCGCTGATCGCTCTTTGCGCCGCCGAGGGCGTGAAGGGGACGCTGTTGCTGGCGCGCGAAGGGATCAACGGCACGATTGCCGGCAGTGAGGCGGGAATTGCCGCAGTGCTGGGCCATATCCGCAGCCTGCCCGATTGCGCCGACCTCGACGTCAAATATTCGACCGCCGCCGAAATGCCGTTTCAGCGGCTGAAGGTCCGGCTGAAAAAGGAAATCGTGACGCTGAAGGTTGCGGGGCTGGACCCGGCGCGCGATGCCGCGCCTTACGTGGATCCCGCCGACTGGAACGCGCTCGTCGACGATCCGGGCACGGTGCTGATCGACACGCGCAACGGGTTCGAGGTTGGCTATGGCAGCTTCGCGGGCGCGGTCGATCCCGAGACGAAGAGCTTCGGCGAGTTTCCCGACTGGTGGCGCGCCAATGCCGGCCGCTTCGCCGGCAAGCGCGTCGCGATGTTCTGCACCGGCGGCATCCGCTGCGAAAAATCGACGGCGTTCCTGCGCCACGAGGGCGTCGAGGATGTGGTGCATCTGAAGGGCGGCATCCTTGCCTATCTGGAACAGGTGCCCGCTGAGGAGAGCCGCTGGCACGGCAGCTGCTTCGTCTTCGACGAGCGGGTGAGCGTCGGGCACGGGCTGGTCGAGGTGGGCGAGAAGGAATAGGGCGGCGGCTGTTGCTTCGACGTCAAGCGGGACCCCGGATCAAGTCTGGGGTGACGATGATGGAGGGGTCAGTTACCGGCCGTTAGCCCACCGTTAGCGTATAGGTCACCTTGTAGTCGCTGGCGTCGCCGTCGAGCGTCTTGGTGAACGTGCCCGGCGTATCGCCAATATCGACCGTGCCGATATTGTCGCTGCCGCCGATATCGTCGAATTCGCGCAGCTGGAAACTCACCGGCTGCTCGAAGGCGAAGTTGCGGTCGACGACCCAGCTTTCGCCGCGTTTGATCGAAAAGATTTCGCGCGATCCCTCGGGGAAACGCTCGCCGGTGTTGAAGCGCAGGAAGAGCTGGTCGGGCAGCCCGAGCCCGAGCCGCCCGGTCAGCTTCACCGCTTCGACGCGGACATTCGATAGCATATATTTCTTCGCTGCCGGTGCGCTCGCCATCATCGCGGTCGGGGCGGGCGGCGGCGCTTTGGGGTCTTTGGCGAGCCGCGCGACGCTTTCGTTCGCCTGCGCGGCATATTTGCCCGACGGAAACTCCGCCAGATAGGCTTTGAACGCACTTGGGTTGTTCTCGGCCACGGCCCCCTTCCACATCAGATCTTCGAGCGCCGTGCGATTGCCGGCCGGCGGCTGGCCGGCGCGCGGCACCAGATAGACGGGTGTGCCTGTGATGCTGGCGCTGACGAACGGCCGCTGGCTGCCGCCCGTCGCAGCGAGCACATCGTCGCGGATCAGGCCGCCGAGCAACTGGACGGGCGTATCGGGTTGCGGCAGGCGCTTGGCGAGCGAGGTCGCGAAGGGCGAATTGCCGCTGGTCCCGTCGGCGGCGGTCTGTCCCGGCGCGGCGGCGAATATGACGAGCACATCGTCGGCCTCGACCCCCGCGAGCCCGTTTACCACCGCGCGCGTGCCCGACCGCCATGAGCGGCCGAAAGGATTGTTGCGGCACGAATCGAGCACCACCATGCGGATTTGCGCGCCCGATACCGACTCCATCAGCCGGTCGAGGTTGATCGCCTCATAGGGCAGGTCGAGGTCGGATTTCAGCTGCGCGTCGGTCGGGATCAGCCAGTTCTTGCCCTGCGCCTCGATCCCGTGCCCGGCATAATAGACCATCGCGACCTCGGCCCCGTCGGCCTTGGCCCGGAAATCGCGCATCGCCTTCTGGAAGTCGTTGACCGCAAGGTCGGCGGCGATCGTGACATCGTCGAATCCTGCCTGCCGCGCCGACGCCGCGATGATCTTGATGTCATTAGCCGGGTTCACCAGCCGGCTGGTGTTCGCATAGTCGCCGTTGCCGATGATCAGCGCGACCTTGCGTGCTTCGGCGCCCGTCGGCGCGAGCAGGAAGAGGGCGGTGAGCGCGATAAGCCAGAGTCGCATCATCTCGATATCCTCCTGTCAGGCAAGCGGCCGCGCCGCGCCATATTCGATCCAGCCGAACGGGCGGGGCGTCTTGGGCATATAGGCGGCGCCCTGTCGGTCGACCGAAAAACCGGCCTTTTCGTATGCCGCGCCGATGGGCCGGGTGAGGTGGCAATTGCCGCCGATGCGTTTCCACAAAGGTTCGATCCGTCGTTGCCATTTCGCGACGCCCGCGTCGGGCGCGCCGCCATGTTCGAGGAAAAGCGCCGTGCCGCCGGGTTTGAGCACACGGCGGATTTCGCCAAGCACTGCCGCCGGTTCGGCGACCGAGCAGAGGGTGAAGGTGGTGACAACCGTATCGAAGCGCGCGCTCTCGAACGGCATCGCCTCGCCGACGCCGCCCTGGATATCGGCGTCGATACCGCGCGCCTTTGCCGCGTCGCGGCTCATCGCGAGCAGTTCGGGGGAGGGATCGAGTCCGGTAAAGCTGGCAACCCGCGCCGGATCGTAGAATTCCATGTTGATCCCGCCGCCGCAGCCGAGCTCGAGCACATCGCCCGCGGCATTCGGGACGACCTTGCTGCGCGCCTTCATAATCTGCCCCTGCGAGCAGGCGCATTTGATCAGTCGCGGCACCCCATGACGTTCCCACCAGCTTGCCATTCGCCAGTCTCCCCTTGGCGCGGAAGGTGACCCTTGCTAGCGCGGTTGGCAACACCCATCTGTGCGTGTCCGCACAGCCCCAAAAGGGGCGGTTCCGCCCAGTCGAAGAAAGACCGTCATGCCCAGCGTTCACCACACCAAGATGCTCATCCTCGGTTCCGGCCCTGCCGGCCTGTCGGCCGCCATTTACGCCGCGCGCGCGGGCATGATGCCGATCGTGGTGCAGGGCATCCAGCCCGGCGGCCAGCTGACGATCACCACCGACGTTGAAAACTATCCGGGCTTTGCCGAGGTGGTTCAGGGCCCGTGGCTGATGGAACAGATGACCGCGCAGGCGATGCACGTCGGCACCAGCATGATCTGGGACACGATCGTCGACGTCGACCTGACGCGCCGCCCGTTCAAGCTGACCGGCGACGGCGGCGACGTCTATATGGCCGAAACCCTCGTCATCGCGACGGGCGCGCAGGCGAAATGGCTCGGCGTGCCGGGCGAGCAGGAGCTGGGCGGCAAGGGCGTGTCGGCTTGCGCGACGTGCGACGGCTTCTTCTATCGCGGCAAGAAGGTCGTGGTGATCGGTGGCGGCAACACCGCGGTCGAGGAAGCGCTGTACCTGACCAACCACAGCGAGGACGTCACGCTGATCCACCGCCGCGACCATCTGCGCGCCGAAAAGATTCTGCAGGACCGGCTGATGGTCAATCCGAAGATCAAGGTGCTCTGGAATAAGCGCGTCGATCGTTTCGTTGCGGGCGAAGGCCTGACCGGGCTTGTCGGCGTTGACCTGATCGACACCGTCACCGGCGAGGCGAGCCACGAGCCCACCGACGGCGGTTTCGTCGCGATCGGCCACAGCCCCGCGACCGCGCTGTTCAAGGGCAAGCTGCCGCTCGACGACGACGGTTATCTGCAGATCACGCCCGGTACCTCGCTGACCTCGATTCCCGGGGTGTTCGCGGCGGGCGACGTTTCGGACAAGGTCTATCGTCAGGCGGTAACCGCGGCGGGCATGGGCTGCATGGCGGCGCTCGACGCGGAGCGGTTCTTGGCAGAGGCCGAGTATCACGCGATGGCGACGGCCTGATTTTCGATCGTCGCCGCCTTCGCGGGGGCGACGCCTATTGCAAAATCTCCAGTATCCGCCCGGCCAGCCATTCGCCGTCATCCCCGGCAAAACTGTGCGACGGGCTGGCAAGGCGCTCGACCGGTACACGGTTGAGGGCTGCAGGGCAGTTTTCGATGAACGCCTGCGCGGTCCGGTCGCCGGTCGCGAGCAGGATCGTCGCGGGCAGGGCGGATGTGTCCAGCGCGGCGTCGATCCGTGCCGCGAGGCTGCCGTGCGCCGCGGGCGGCGTGGATGTCTTTAGGGCAGACAGGCCGCGAAGCAGCTTGCGAAAATCTACTTCGCCTTTCAGCAGCCGAAGCAGGCTTTTCGGGTCCTTGAGCCGCGACATGTAGCGCGCACGGATAGCCGAAGCCGGGGGGAGCGCAGGCTCTTCGCCGGTCGTCTCGCTATCCTCATAGGTCCAGGGATTGGCAACGATCAACGCATCGAGCGCCAGTGGCCGGTGCAACAGCAGCGCGCTCGCGGCGTCGCAATTGCCGAACGCGACGATGCCCGTGATATGCGGTGCCGCCTGCCGGAACGCCGCAATCGCGGCGGCGATGTCGGCGCCGCTGCTTTCGTAGCCGCCGTTGGCGCCCTCGCTGTCGCCGATCCCGCGCCGGTCGAAACGAAACACCGGATAGCCGGCTGTCGCGACACGCTTCGCCAATGTCGCCATGCCGCGATGGGCGCCACTGCGGATTTCGTTGCCGCCCGATACGATGAGAAGACCCGTGCTGCCCGCTGCGGCGTCGAGCGTTCCCGCGAGCACAGCGCCTTCGCAGGCGAAACTCAGTTGATGCCGCATGTCGTGCTCCATGCGGCCAGGTCGGCGGCGATCGCGGTGGCCATGGCGGCGTCTTCGCCGGGTTCGGCGCGCAGCCACAGAGGGGTGCCGGCAATGCCGTCGGCGCCAAGGCCGACGATGCGCGACGGTTCGACCGACTGTATTTCCGCGCTGCCCAGTTGAGCAACCATCGCGGGCGAAAGCGCGTTGCCCGCCAGCAGCAACGGTCCGGATTGCGCCGCGTTCTGCAGGCTTTCGAGCGACGAGATGATGCCGGCTTCGCGGTCTGCCGCCACGCGGGCGCGCATCAGGGTGCGGAGGAGCGACGCGCCGCTGGCCGGGGCGAGCCGCCACCATGCGGCGGCCTTCGCACGATGATCGATCAGCGCGCCGCCGCGCACCGACGCGACTATGACGGGTCCGTCGCTTGCCGCGACAACCTCCGCCAGCGCGCTCTGCCAGCGGTCGAGATCGACGTCGGCGAGCGCGACAAGGCTCTCATTCTGCCCCGGCAGATCGGGCAGCAGCGCCGCGAAGCCGCCCGCCGCCAGCGCACGCATCGCGAGCACGAGCGTGCGACGCATGCGGTTCGCTTCCTCGAACAGCTGTCTCTTATACACATCTCCGAGCCCACGAGACACTGAGCGATC